>JAICEG010000574.1 GCA_025924295.1 Vicinamibacteria bacterium | reverse complement strand
GTACCGAAGTCGGCCAACAAGTACAAGGCCTTTACTCTCAAATCACGTCAGATTGCGGAGCGAATCCGCGGATCTAACAAAGTCGTATTAGCGCCGCGTTCAAAGAAGTCCTTGCTCTGGAGATGAACGCCAAGGCCTGGGCTGTCATCATGGATGACAACCCGGGAGAGTTTTCTCACGACATCAATGGGATCTATCCCGATGGGAAACCCTACTCGACGGTCCCGGGAACCATCCTCGCGGTGTTGCCGACATTGCCCGATGACGTCCAGTACCGCTTCCTCGGACGTCATCTGATCCTGCTCGATACGCGGGCGAATGTAATCCTCGACCGGATCCCCTACGCTATCAGGTTCTCCGACTGTGATCGCGACGCACCTTCCCACGAAGAGCGGGGTCGGCGTGATTGAGGAGGCGTTCGCCCCTGGCTGGCCGGGCATTCCAGGGCGATGGACCAGCAGCGCAAAGAGCGGGCTCGGTACTTCCATCAGCCGTGAGAGCCGCGTGTGGTTCACGCTGAGTCACGGAATTCTGAACGAGGTGTACTACCCGCGCGTCGATCACGCCTGCACCCGCGACCTCGGGTTCGTCGTCACGGATGGCCGGTCGTACTTTTCGGAAGAAAAGCGCCACACCTATTCGGTGACGTCGCAAATCGAGCCGGGTGTTCCTGCCTATCGGATTGTGAATACGGCGAGCGACGGCCGCTACCGAATCGAGAAGGACGTCCTAACCGATCCGTGGCGCGACGTCGTAATTCAACGATTACGGTTCGTACCGCTCGAAGGGACACTGGCGGACTTCCGTCTATTCGTTCTTCTCGCTCCTCACCTCGCGAACCGAGCAAGCGACAACACGGCCTGGGTCGGGGATTACAAGGGCGTACCGATGCTGTACGCCGAACGAGACCACCACGCACTCGCGCTCGCATCGACGGCCCCCTGGCTTGCCCGATCGGTCGGATTCGTGGGTTTCTCGGATGGATGGCAGCAACTGCACGCCGACAAACGGCTCGACCGCACTTACCTCCGAGCAGAGAACGGCAATACTGCGATCACCGGTGAAATCGATCTCCAAACGAGCGATGGAGCATTCGTGCTGGCACTCGGCTTCGGCCCGACGGCGATGGAAGCCGGGCAGCACGCGCTCACCACCCTGCTCGAGGACTTCGACGAGACTCAGTTCGAGTACGTCCGAGCGTGGAGGGCGTGGCACGAAAGACGTGAACGGCATTCACCATCGCCGATACCACTGAGGCCGCTGTTTGCGCCCAGCGCCGCGGTGCTGCGCATGCACGAGTCCAAACGTGTCGAGGGCGGCGTGATTGCCAGCCTGTCGATTCCCTGGGGCTTCTCGAAGGGTGACGACGACCTGGGTGGTTACCACCTGGTATGGCCACGAGACCTGGCAGCGGCCGGCGGCGGGTTCATCGCGGCCGGCGCACAGCAGGAAGCCAGGCGCGTGTTGCGATACCTCCAGGTGACCCAGGAAGCTGATGGCCATTGGTC
>JAICEG010000573.1 GCA_025924295.1 Vicinamibacteria bacterium | reverse complement strand
TCAGCGGAGTCCGCAAGCGGTGGTCATCGTGAACGAGACGTTGGCCAGACGCTACTTCGACGGGGATCCCATTGGCCGATCCATTCGAGAGGCGGGAGGTCCCGACAATCCACAGCCGGACCTGACCATTGTCGGAGTCGCGCGGGACGCCGTCTACACATCGCTCCGTGAGGGCCCGCCTGCGACGATGTACCTACCGTCGGCTCATGCGTTCGGTCCAATCAGTGTCAGGGCCGAGAGTGAGTCGCCTGCGAATCTGATTCAGGCGGTCATCGCTGCGATCACTGATCTTGATCGGGATCTGGAACTCAGAGCCCACCTCCTGGCGGACGATTTCTCCGCGGCTGTCGCGCGCGAGCGAATGCTCGCTGTGCTCGCCGCGTTGTTCGGGGGCCTCGCACTGCTATTGGCGGGCGTCGGACTCTACGGTGTCGTGTCATACGGCGTCGGAGCACGGCGAAAGGAAATTGGTATCCGCATTTCCTTAGGGGCAAGCCGGGCCGGCGTGGTCGGCCTTATCGTGCGGCGAGTCGCTGCCCTGATGTGCGTTGGCGTCGCGGTCGGAGTCCCGATCAGTCTCGTGGGCGCACAGTACGTCTCGGGCCTGCTGTTCGGCGTATCAGCTCACGACCCGGCGACGCTCGCAGTGGCGATGCTCGCGCTCACGGCGGTGGGCCTGGCTGCAGCCTGGATTCCAGCGCTACGAGCCGCGAGTGTCGATCCGACCGGGGCGCTTCGGGCTGACTGATCCGATTGGGCCGTCGGCGTCGAGCAGGCGGTCGGTCCGGCGTGTGATTCGAGAACAACTCGAGAACAGGTGCGCCCAAACACGACGTAGAACCGGCTAGCACCACGCACCAGAAAGCAGGACCAGCCATCAGGAAAGGGAACCCTGCGAAATCTGCAAACCTCCATCCCCGGTTCAAATCTGGGCGGCGCCTCCATTGTCGTCAGCAAAATCGATCGTTTGCGTTCTAGCGACGCAAATGCACGCCTTCCAATTGGACTACGGTGGGCTACGAGTCGGCGGTCCGCAGGTGCGCCTGCGACCGTAGGCCGCTGATTGAGCCCCGGTTCATCGTTGGCGCCACCGCGAAGGACGGATGTTCTGCGGACCTGAGCTCTTGGTATCGATCGCTCCAGTCAGAAGCGGGGCTCGCGGCCCCGGTGCGTTCGCATCGCATCGACCGTCGCGCCGTTCGCCCGAAGAATTGCCTCGTCGCCTGGTCCGTAAAGCGACGATCAGCCTCGGCGCTCGCCCGTGTGCGCGGGATGCTCAGCAGCGACGCCAGACGCCTGCGCAATGCGGGCGGACGGCCGGGCCGTGACGATGCAGATGGTGGTGATCGACCGGTGTGAGCGCATGGCGGTGCGCCGAGGGCACGGGCGCCGCAGGTGCGGTTGCGGTTACTGCTCTTTGCCGCCGGGAAGACGGATGTCGCTGACCGTGGAGACGTCGAAACGCTTGAAGTCCGAGTATGTGTTGGTCAGACGTACGGCAAGACGGAGCGACTGCGGCCCGTTCTTCTTGCCGCTCTTTCGATAGGAG
>JAICEG010000572.1 GCA_025924295.1 Vicinamibacteria bacterium | reverse complement strand
CCTCACGATGGTTGTGTTTGCCACGCCGGGCTCGTCAGCAGCCGAGCGGGCGGGCTCGTCAGCGATGGTGGAGAAGCTTCAGCTGGTGGTCGCCGATCTCAAAGAACGCCTCGAGCTCCCCGCTCCCGTTGTTGTCTCCATCGTGCCGAGCAACAAGCTGATGATGTCCGTCGAGGCGCCCTCCGACGAGAACGGCCCGTTCCTGTTGTCAATCGACGCGAGCTTCCTGACGACGTTGAGCGACGATGAGATCGAGGCAGCGATTGCGCACGAGCTCGGACACGTCTGGGTCTTCACGCATCACCCCTATCTTCAGACCGAAGAGCTCGCCAACCAGATCGCGATGCGCGCAGTGACCCGGGAGAGTCTCGAGCGCATGTATGGGAAAGTGTGGGGGCGCGGCGGAATGAAGGGCGACCTCGCGCGATTTCTTGGACCCGCTCCCGAAACCCTTCAGGCCACCGAGAGCAACGCGCGGTAGCAGCTACCTGCCGTGGAAGAATTACTCGCAGCCAGGCACTCGAGTTAGCGTCCGCTCGCTCGATTCTTCGCGAGAAAGAAATCGATCATTGTTGGCACACTCTTCGCCGTTCCGGGCGCGGAGGTAATCCAACCATGACGACGATGACTCGTGGATTTGTCGCGATTCTCGGCGCGTTAGCATTGGTGTCATTCATGAGCCTGCAGGCCGCCTCTGCGCAGGCTCCAGCCCCGTCGGCTCCAGCGGCTCAGGCTCCGGCTTCGCCGGCCCCCGCTCAGGCTGGCGCACAGAAGTCCGAGTCGGCCAGGGGAGAACTGAAGTCAGTGGACACTGCGAAAATGACGCTGACCCTGGCGAACGGTCAGACCTTCCAGTACAACAGCTCGACGAAAGTGACCGGTGCGCAGGGTGGGGTAGCGGGTCTCGCAACGATGTCCGGTCGCGAGGTCACGATCGATTACGAGACAAAAGGTGCAGACCGCATCGCCATGACGATCACGGTTGCGGCAGACAAGAAGTAGTCGGAAGTCTCCACGCCACAGACCGACATGGGGACAGCCGCGCGTCTGCGGCTGTTCCCCGTTCTCCTCGCCTCCAGCAGCAACGCACCGATCAGAGCGAAGCCGCTAGACCGTTGCGACTTCGGCCTCGCGCACCATGCCCAGCTCCCGGCGGATGCGATCTTCGATCGTCTGACGGATCTCCGGGTTCTCTTTCAGGAACTGCTTCGCGTTCTCGCGTCCCTGGCCCAGGCGATCGCCGCCGTACGCGAACCACGCGCCGCTCTTCTCGACAATGCGCTTCTCGACGGCCAGGTCGAGCAGATCGCCTTCACGGGAGATCCCTTCGCCGTACATGACGTCGAACTCCGCCTCGCGGAAGGGAGGTGCGACCTTGTTCTTCACCACCTTCACGCGCGTGCGGCCACCAACGACCTGATCGCCATCCTTGATGCTCGCGATGCGACGGATGTCGATGCGCACTGACGAGTAAAACTTCAGGGCGCGTCCGCCAGTCGTTGTTTCGGGGTTGCCGAACATCACACCGATCTTCTCGCGGAGCTGGTTGATGAAAATG
>JAICEG010000571.1 GCA_025924295.1 Vicinamibacteria bacterium | reverse complement strand
GCTACTGACGCGCGGGCAGCAAGCGTTGAAGGAACGGACGATTGTGCTTCCGCAGCCAACATCCAGCGATCCAACCAGATACGTAGACGGCTTCCGATCGTATGCCGTGCTGTCGGGTGGACTTAGTGGACGTCCAACCATCGCTCATACCGAAAATTGCTAAACGCCTTAGAAGGCTGCCTACCGGGCGGGACTTGAAGTAGCGCTAATTCACTCTGCGGTTCAACATGAACTGACTGTCGCGCGAGATTGCCCACGAAAGGTCGCCAAGTGAAGAGCGATATCCCAACGAGCCGTCACCCGTCCTCGGGCGTTGAGCGGGAGCTAGACTCGGTCGCGACTTGGCTGGCGCGCATTTCACTTCGGTGGCCGCGCGAGGCACAACGCATTTGAGAAACGTAAATTCCCTCGGTGCCTCAGTGCCTCGGTGTGTCGTAGAAGTAAAAAACGCTAGCTGTAGCGACGTGATCCTGATGGAGAGACTGACTCCGCTAATTATCCGTCGCGCGACCGTCGCCGATGCCTCGCAGGTGGCGGCGGTCCTGAACGCCGTCATTGCCGAGGGCCGCTACACGCTGTTCGACAAGCCGTTCTCCGACGCGGAAGAAGAGGCGTTCATCACGTCGCTCGGCGATCGTGCCGTGCTGCACGTCGCGGTGGCAAACGAGTTGATCGTGGGCGTGCAGTGCGTCGATCGCTTCGCCTCCTACGCGCACTCAGTCAGCCACATCGCACACATCGGCACCTGGCTGCTTCCCGAGTGTCGCGGCCAGGGCATTGGCAAGCGGCTATGGGCCGAGTCGCTCGCCTTCGCGCGCCACTGCGGCTACCGCAAGGCGCTCATCAGTGTCCTCGCGCACAACGCCCAGGCCTTGCGTTTCTATCGCAGCCTTGGCTTCACGGACATCGGCGTCGCCCGCGAACACGTGCAGCTGAACGGCACGTTCTACGACGAGATTTTCATGGAGCGAGCGATCTGACGGCGACTCAGGGCCAGTGCGGGGCTACGGCAGTTCCTTCGGCCGCCAGCGGCCCCTGAGCGTCCCGCGGGTCGACAACGTGAGATCCCGCCACCGATCGATCGGCAGGACGATCTGCGCGAGAGCGGCAGTCGGCAGGTCCTGCCACGCGCCGGTCAGTTGCTCGACCAACTCCTCGAGCCCGGGATTGTGTCCGACGATCATCACGGTCTCCGCGTTCTGCTGCACCCTTCGCAGAAGCGAGAGGATGTCGTCGGGGCTCGCCAGATAGAGGTGCTGGTCGAGCAGGATTTCTCCCGCATAGCGAGCTGCTTCGGCCATCGCCTCAGCCGTCATGCGCGCCCGCACCGCGTCGGAGCTGATGACAACGTCCGGCATCAACCCGTACTCGCGCACCAGTTCTCCCATCCGCGGTGCATCCCGTCGCCCGCGCCTATTCAGCGGTCGCTCATGGTCGTCGAGCGCCGGATCGTTCCAGCTCGACTTCGCGTGCCTGAGCACCAGCAGCGTCTTCATCCTTGGAGAAGTGGGTCTTCTCCGCGCCTTGAACGAATTCCGGGATCAGGTAAAACTTCGAGCGAAGAGCCCCTCGATC
>JAICEG010000570.1 GCA_025924295.1 Vicinamibacteria bacterium | reverse complement strand
CGCGGCGATGGCGATAGAGACCCGCTGGACCAGCTCATTCTCGTTGTACAGGAGCCGCAGTCGAAGCGGACTTTTCGCCGAATAGCCTGCCGTTCGATAGAGATCGCGGGCTCGCGCCTCACGCTCGTCCGCGGTTGCGTCGCGCCATGCGTAGGCCGGCGGCTCGTAGTTCCACGCATCGGCCGGCACGAGCGAATACGCGGGCACCTGGCCGGCTCGCGTCACCGAATCGGTGATCAGTTTCCGGTCAACCGCCAGCGACAATGCTTCGCGCAAGCCGGGCTTGCCGCTCAACGGCCCGCGGTCCGTGTTCAAGGTGAAGTAGAACGTGGCCAGCGTCGATCGGTGCTGCAAGCGCGGGTCCCGATTCCCGAGCAGCTCCTGGAACCTCTGCTCCGGCACCGTGTTCGTGACGTCGATCTCGCCGGAACGGAAACGCGTGAACTCGGCATTCTCATCCGACACGAATTCGTAGCGGACCTCGTCGAACTCCACGGCAGCCGAGCCCCAGTAGCGCGCATTGCGCTTCAGCACGAGGCTGGCTCCCGGAGCGAAGGCGAACAGAGTATAGGGGCCATTCGACACGGTCGAACCCGGGCGCGAGAACCCGCCGGACTCCTTCACCGAAGATGGATGGAGCGGAGAAGCGACCGTGTTGGTGAGAATGTCCGGAAAGTACGGAACAGCGTGCGAGAGCCGAATCTCGAGCGTCCAATCATCCAGCGCGCGGACGCCAAGCCGATCCACGGCCAGCTCGCCTTGAAGAATGGCGGGAGCATTCTCGATGGCGCGCAACAGGTCTGCTGCACCCGAACCCGTGCCTGGGTCCAGCGCGCGTCGAAATCCATCGACGAAATTTGCGGCTGTAACCGGATCCCCGTTGGACCACCTGGCTTCGTGGCGCAAGTCGAAGACGTAAATCTTGCCGTCCGCGGAGACCTTCCAGGCCGTTGCTGCCGCAGGGATGACCTGACCCTCGGGGCTGCTCGCCGTTAGCCCTTCGTACAAGTCCCGCAGGACATCGTAGGAGAATGCGTCTTCAGCGCGTTGCGGATCGAGGGAGCCAGGCTGGCCGCCGAGGCTGCGAGTCAACAGCAATACTTTTGGGGAACCGCCATTTGCGTAGTTGGATTCACCGCCGCCACATGAAACGCACCCAAGAAGTACAAGAAAGGCAAGAAGAAGAACTCTGCTTGTGGGCTTCGAAGTGAAAAGTCCTGAAATGGTTAACGAGAGCATCGAATGAGTCTCAACCACGATCGCTTCACGTCGTACAAGCGTACGTTAGCAGCAGAGCAATTGTGCAGAGGAAGTTCGTGTTCCCCGCTAATTGACAGCCAAAAACAAGAACGGCGCCTTGCGGCGCCGTTCCAGCAAACTATCAATGCAGGATTTTACTTAGCCCGTTCCCACTGAGGCGTTGGGGCGACCGGTGCCAACCGACGCCTCGGTGCGGCCGGTGCCAACCGATGCCTCGGTGCGGCCGGTGCCAACCGACGCCTCGGTGCGGCCGGTGCCAACCGACGCCTCGGTGCGGCCGGTGCCAACCGACGCCTCGGTGCGGCCGGTGCCAACCGATGCCTCG
>JAICEG010000569.1 GCA_025924295.1 Vicinamibacteria bacterium | reverse complement strand
GTTGCGAGCGGATACGGTTATCGAATGATGTCTGCGGCGTCGAACTTCACGCTTCAACGGACCTCGGGCTCGCGACGCTCGCCCGAGGCCGCTGAGCGTCACGTTGGGCAGACAACTCGCGCAAACCATCCACAAACGTATGACATCAGCGGTGATTAGGCTCGGCCTCGTGCTCGCCCTCTTGACGTTGACCGGGCCGCTCCCCGCAAGTGCGCAGTCAGCGGGAAAGGTTTACCGGGTAGGCATCTTAGGAGACAAAGCCGCGGACCCCAACGAGATCCTGGTGTGGCAGGTCCTTCGGGAAGGTCTCCGGGAGCACGGCTGGAGCGAGGGCGTGAACATTCGGATCGTGGGCCGGTGGATCGAGGGCAACGTCGCCCGGCTCCCCGAACTCGCGGCCGACCTCGTCCGCCTGAAGCCGGACGTGATCGTCACGCGGGGGTCGTTCTTCACGGGGGCTCTGAAAGCAGCGACATCCTCGATCCCGATCGTTTTCCTCGCCCATGCGGATCCCGTCGGGACCGGCCACGTTGCGAGCCTCGCCAGACCCGGTGGAAACATCACCGGGATGGCGCTGCTCCAGACCGAACTCGGCCCCAAGGCTCTCGAAGTCCTACACTCTGCCGTCCCTGCAGCGACTCGGATCGCTGTTCTCTGGCATTCCGGCACTCCATCCACCATCCCGGGGCTCAAGGCGCTAGAGGAGCCGGCGCGGCTGCTCCGGGTACAGCTCCAGCCAATCGGAGTGCGAACTGCTGGAGAGCTCGAGGGCGCCTTTTCGACGATGGTCCGAGGCGGCGCGCAAGCCGTGCTCGTGTTGAGCACCCCACCCTTCATCACCGAAAGACAGCGCATTGCCGAGTTGGCCGTTGCGCACCGGCTGCCCACGCTGGTCCAAGGAAGACACTTCGTGGAGGCTGGCGGTCTGATGAGCTACTATCCCAACTCCGCGGACACGTGGCGGCGCGCCACCGTCTACGTGGACAAGATCCTCAGGGGTGCGAGGCCGGCAGACCTCCCCGTGGAGCAAGTCACGAAGCTCGAACTCTTGATCAACCTCAAGACCGCGAAGGCTCTCGGCCTTACGATCCCGCCCGCCGTGCTAGCGCGGGCCGATCAGGTCATTCAGTGATGTCGTGCCGTGCTGCCCAACATCACGTTCGACCGGACCGCTGGCTCGCATTCGCTCGCCGCGGCCGGTCAACGTGGCGTTAGGTGGCGCGATGCGCGATCCTTCACCAGAGTTTTTCCTCGTCTTCTTCATGATGTTTGGTGTGTCGTTTCTGAGCAGCGCTTCCCCCTTGATCGGCCGTTTTCTCGTGCAATCCGCCTTCGCAAGAAGTGCTCTGGTCATTGCGGTCGTTCTGTTCGGGTTCGCAATAGGTGGTGCGTACTCGAATCAAATGACCCCGCGCATGGCGATCTACATCGCCGCGGGGGTAGCCCCATTGCACCAACTTCTCTTGCTCCGCTATCTGTACGGACGCTTCGTCGAACGCAACGGCCGCAATCCTCAGTTTGTCACTCGAAGCTCGCTTCAAGCCGATAAGAATTTCGTCTTCACGAACATCATGCTTGGGGCATTCCCATACC
>JAICEG010000568.1 GCA_025924295.1 Vicinamibacteria bacterium | reverse complement strand
CCCTTGAACCCATCGCACGACACGTTGTTGTGCCAGTTCACGAACGTGCCGGTCGGGCTCTCTTTCCACGCCCATACGTGCAGCGTGTAGAAGGCCGGCAAGCCGAATCTATTGGGGGCTTCGAACCGATGAAACAGCTGACCCATGAGCTGTGGCGGCGGTCCCTTCGGGTATTTCTTGTCCCAGTCCTCGGCGATCACGAGGAAGTCCGCGCCGGTGATCCGAAGGCGTCCGCTCGGCGTCGGCTCGTACAACACGATCTCGGGACGGGTCGGATCCAGCTCGCCGCCGTCGAACACCACATCGAGGTTCACGTAGTGGAGACCCATCGCGCCGCTGTAGTCGCCGGTGACGCAGCCAAACATGAGGTGATAGTCCTCGCTCTCGGCCACGGACACGTCCTTGAAGCGCTCGGTCGCTTCGCGGACTACCCGTACCAGCTCGTTTGCGTTGCCTCTTCGGTCTGACGCACTGTGCGAATGGTTCTGCGCGAGCGCCAGCGACGGCGTGAAGCAGATCACGAGGAACGCACCGACGGTGGACGCTGTGCGCACGGGGCTATGCGACCGCCTGGTCGGCACCGGAATGATCATCGGGACCCGGCGCTTGTAGTCCGCGTACTCCGGGTGCGCGTCGATCAGGTCGCGTTCCTCGAGCTGAATCGCAATGAGGATGTATCCGGTCGTCATCACTGCGAACAACAGGTGGGTGACCGTCATCGTCGGCGTGGCCCAAAAGGCGAACAGCCATCCCAGATACAACGGATGTCGCACGAGGCGATAGGGTCCCGGCGTGACGAAGTGAAGCGACGTGTACTCCCGGCCGAGCAGGTGCAACCAAACCTGCCGCAGGCCGAACAGGTCGAAGTGATTGATCAGGAAGGTCGTCACCAGGACGAGAAGCCAGCCGAACCCGAAGGCAGCGTAGAGGGCTCCACGCGCCACGGGATCCTCGACGTTCCACACCACACCGCCGAGCGGGCTCCACTGCCAGAACAGCAGGATGAGCGCCAGGCTGCTGAGCAGCACGTACGTGCTGCGCTCTGCTGCGGCTGGAATGAAGCGGAGGATCAGGCGCTTGAACGCCGGTCGCGCCATCACGCTGTGCTGGACGGCAAACAGGCCCAGCAGTCCCAGGTTGATCAGGAGGGCCGTGCCCAATGGTGCGGTGGGCGCCGAGTCGAGCGACTTCGGCACGGCCAGGTTGCCGACGAATCCAACCGCATAGAGATACGTCAGGAAGAACGCGAGGTAGGAAATCACCCCGTATGCGAAAACCAGAACTCTGCTCATCACACGCCTCCAATTCAGTGCGGGCTGAGGCAAGCCACCTTCAGTACGTCCGCGGTTCCGCCTTTGCGCAATGGATGTGCCGCCGGCGTGAGTTGCCTAACTACTGAAGGGTCAAAAGTTTGAGGAGAGATGGCGGTGTCGAAGCAGGACGTCAGCTGTCGAAAATTGGGCAGTTCGACAGCCGACGAGCCCAGCGCGCCGCTCGATTTGTTACGACCGCTACTAGGTAGAACTCGCGACGCTGGGCTTCTACACCGTGTTGAAACGGGGCTAACATTCGGCCTGCGATGAATCCGATTGTGGCCCGGGCAATTGAAT
>JAICEG010000567.1 GCA_025924295.1 Vicinamibacteria bacterium | reverse complement strand
CCCCCTGATCCATCCGGTGCGTTCGGTGTCGGTGGTGCAAAGAAATCAGCACGCCGTCGAGTACGCCCGAACTTCGGATAGCCGAGTGAAGTAGGGCCGGTCATCGCCAGTTCAGCCAGTTGCGGACATCGTCCAGTGCGTCTATGGCGACCGCAAAGCACTGCGAGGCAACGACTTGGCCGGATGGTCGAAACGATTACCGCGTAAGTTATTGATTCTAAGGATCTTACGGAGCTGGCTCGCCGCACTGGACGATTTCCGCAACTGGTTGATCCGAGAAGCCGCGTAATCGTGAACGTTTCGCCACTATTTCGCCGCCATCGGCGGCGCTGGCACCTTCAGCGCATTCGAATTCACATCAACGGCTCGCCCAGCCCTGCCTTTCGACGAACCCCTCAGCGGGTCGATCAGGATCTGCGCGACTTGGACATTCGCGCGCTCGGACGCGAGGCGCGTGAGGGACGCGGTCCGACTTCGTGTTGCAGTTCGGCCAGCGACGCGCGCAGACGCTTCAACACCTCAGCTCCCGCTGGCGTGATCCGGTACACGCGCGCGTCACGCGATCGCTTGGGTTCCGTCGCACGCAGCCATCCTCGGCGAGCCATTCTCGACAGCAGCGGGTACAACGTGCCTGGACTCAATCGGTAGCCATGCCGCTGCAGTTCCTCCAACATCCATTGCCCGTACACACCCTGCTCTTCAGCATGGTGCAGGATGTGGATCTTCCAGAATCCAAGCAAGAACTCGCGAACGACGGGGTCAGACATGGCTCCTCTTGTTACTTCAGAACCTAGGCCGCTGGTTTGCTCTCTCGCGGCCGCACGTCAGTGCCAGGACGCAACTCGTCGGTTCCGCGTCCCGCGATCTCATCACCAGCCCGCAGATCGCCAAAGACCTCCACCAGTGCTCCCGACGTGAGCCCAGTCTTCACGTCGACCCACTCCGTCTTTCCATTGCGGATACGAATCACAAACGTGCGGTCCGTCGTTGTCGCGACGCTCGCGCTCGGCACAAACAGTGAGGGTCCCGAACGTCGAACCGGCCATCGGACCTGACAGAACGTCCCCGGCGCGAGCCGACCATCGCCGTTTGCCACGTCTAACTCCACCGCCATGGTTCGCGTGCTGACATCCACTGACTGCGCGATGCGTGCGACCTTGCCTGAAAAGGTTTGCCCGGGGTACGCGGCCACCGTAAACGGGATCTCGGTACCTGGCCTCATCTCGGCGGTATAGGCTTCGGGCACAGGCACGACGAGCCGGAGCCGATCGGTGTCGACGAGCCGCAGCAACGGCGTCGCGGCGGCGCCACTCGTCGAGGGTCCGACGAGGGCTCCGGGGTGCACATTCCGTTCGGTGATTACGCCGGCGAACGGGGCCGTCATCCGCAGATACCCTTCCATGTCGCGAATGGCGTTGAGCGCTTGCCGGGCCGCTTCGACACTCTGCTCGGCGGCGAGGACCTGGTTGGCGCTGCCATCCGCCGTCTTCTCGGCGATCACGACGTCATTCCCAGCCACCACACCTGGTGTCGCCGACGCGGCCTTGAGCCTGGCGAACGTGCCCTTGTCTGCGTCCGCCTTTGCGCGCGCTACCGACAGCTGAGCCTCTGCCGCCTGCAGTT
>JAICEG010000566.1 GCA_025924295.1 Vicinamibacteria bacterium | reverse complement strand
GTCGGTGGACTGGTTGTAGGCTAAGGCATTTTCGGATGCGAGAACGCCGGGGGCGGTCGTATAGAGGACGTGGTCGGTGTTGCCGAACTGTCCGACTTCAGCACCCGTGAGACAGACTTAGCGGCTTGAGGAAGGGAGGATTTCTGGCTCATCGTAGCCCCCAAGGAGCGAAGATGAGACGGAAATCCCACTCCACTGACCTGTCGTCCGAAGAGGTCGTCAAAGGCATCCGGCGGGCGACGCGCAAGCGTTACTCTGCAGAGGAAAAGATCCGCATCGTTCTGGACGGTTTGCGCGGCGAGCACTCGATCGCGGAGCTGTGCCGCCGCGAAGGCATTGCCGAGGGGCTCTACTACAGCTGGTCGAAAGAGTTCCTGGAAGCCGGTAAGCGTCGTCTTGCCGGCGATACCGCCCGCGCTGCGACCAGCGACGAGGTCAAGGATCTCAAACGTCAGGCCCAGGAGCTGAAAGAGGTCGTTGCTGAGCAAGCGCTCGAATTGCGGCTGCTCAAAAAAAGCATGATCGCGGATGGGGGAGACGAGGCATGAGGCTCCCCGGCACCGAGAAGCTCGAAATCATTCGCCTCGTCGAGCAGGCGCATCTGCCGGCCCGGCGAACCCTGGAGATGCTGGGCATCCGCCCGTCGACGTTCTATCGCTGGTACGCTCGCTACCGAGCCGGCGGCCCCGAAGCGCTCGAAGACAAGCCGTCGAAACCGGATCGCGTCTGGAACCGCATTCCTGATGAAGTGCGCGAGCGCATCGTTGGGATGGCGTTGGACGTGCCGGAGCTGTCGCCGCGCGAGCTGGCCACGCGCTTCACCGACACGGAGGGCTACTTCGTCTCGGAATCGTCAGTCTATCGCTTGCTCAAGGCCCACGATCTCATCACCAGCCCAGCCTTCGTAGTGATCAAGGCGGCTGACGAGTTCAAGGATAAGACCACGGGCCCCAACCAGCTCTGGCAGACCGACTTCACCTACCTCAAGGTCATCGGCTGGGGCTGGTTCTATCTCTCCACCATCCTCGACGACTTCTCGCGTTACATCATCGCCTGGAAGCTGTGCACGACCATGCGGGCCGACGACGTCACCGACACCCTGCAGATGGCACTGACGGCATCGGGGTGTGCTTCGGCACGCGTCGTGCACAAGCCACGCCTGCTCAGCGACAACGGCTCCAGCTACATCTCCGCCGACCTTGCGAAGTGGTTGGAAGACGCCGGCATGGACCACGTGCGCGGAGCGCCCTGTCATCCGCAGACCCAGGGCAAGATCGAGCGCTGGCATCAGACGCTGAAGAACCGCATCCTGCTCGAGAACTACTACCTACCAGGTCAGCTCGAAGCGCAAATCGATCGTTTCGTCGATCACTACAATCACCGGCGCTACCATGAGAGCCTGCAGAACCTGACGCCGGCCGATGTCTACTTTGGACGCGGTCAAACCATTTTGCTGCAACGAGAAAGGATCAAACGAGACACCATCAAACAGCGACGATTCCGCCACCAGAGAAAAGCAGCCTAACCTCAAACAGCAACCGAGCCAGAGCCTCCATTCACGAAAGCCTCACGACTGTCGCAAAGCATTTGAAGACGGACACTTACGACAATCCGGACGCCGTACCGGCGCGGGCGCACATCCAGATCGCCGACC
>JAICEG010000565.1 GCA_025924295.1 Vicinamibacteria bacterium | reverse complement strand
GTGACAATCGGGACGACGCGAAGCAGCCAGGTAGCACGCCGCCGCAGCAGACGGCTGGGGCATGACGGCTGTCCCAGGAGTGCAGACTCAGTAGCCCCCGGCCCTCGCCGCTGCTCAGCTGTGTCGTCAGGCGGACCGATGGAATTGAGGCCGCCCAACATCCTAATGGAGCCGACGCTGCACCGTCCCCCTGTCGTTGTGTCGCCAAGACGCGCGGCTCATTTGGCGCGTAAGGTCCCGATAAACGCCGTAGATTTACCGATGTCCAGCGCCTGCCACCCCGAACCGCCCCCAAGCAGGCCGCATGACTTGATTTTCCGCGGAAAAACATCGACCTCGTCGATGGACGCCCGGGAAGGATGGCATCGGCCTCAGGCGGTTCTCCATGTCTTGCGCAGCGATTGCCAGCAAATCAGGGCGCACCCGAGCGAGAGGAACGCCTCGTGGATGTCGGCCCGCTTGTCGTAACGGACGCGCAAGCGTCGGAACTGACTGAGCCACGCAAACGTCCGCTCCACGACCCACCGCCAGCGACCTAACCCACTCCCGTGCGCAGTACGACGCATAGCGATCCACGGGACGATATGGCGCGCCCGCAGCCCACGACGTATTGCCGCAGCGTCGTAGCCGCGATCCCCGAGCACGCAGTCTGGCCGCTGCCGCGGCCGGCCCCGTTCGCCGTGCAGCGGAGGAATCGCATCGACCACGCCAGGGCCTCTTGCGAGTCGTTCCGATTCGCGCCTGTCAGACGCACGGCGAGCGGCACGCCTCGCCCGTCGCAAATCAGATGGCGCTTGCTCCCGCGCTTCGCCCGATCGGTGGGATTCGGACCAGTATGGTCACCACCATGCACTGCGCGGATGGAACAGCTGTCCACGACCGCTCGCGACCAATCAATCTGATCCTTTCGAGCGAGCCAATCCAGCAGCGCGAAGTGAATGAGATCCCACACGCCCGCTCGTTGCCAATCGCGCAGGCGGCGCCAACACGTCATCCCCGAACCGCACTCGAGTTCCTGCGGCAGCATCTGCCAAGGGATGCCGCTGCGGAGGACGAACAAAATGCCGGTCAGACACGCGCGATCCGAAATGCGCGGCCGTCCGCCCCTCGGCCGACGTGGTGTAGTGGGCAAGAACGGTTCGACTAGATCCCACAATGGATCAGGAAGCAGCGCCGCAGCCATACCCGTTCACGCTACTTCGCCGGCGAGGATCAGGTTTCGGATGTTTTGTTACGTGCTCTTAGGCACTTCTTCCTCTGTATTCCTCGGTGTTCGTCAGAGTCGTTCGCACGTCACGCGAGAAACCAGCGACCTTCGGCAATTCAGATCGCGCATGCTCTCATCGGAGCCGAGTGATATCGGACTGGTGAGGCAGCACGGTGCCAGTTCGCAGAGCGACTACCCCCGTGTGCAACGGTCTCCTGAACCGCTGCGTTTATGTAGGTCGCCGCTGCCTTTGTAGAGCGTGCCTCGAGCATTCCCTATGTCGCGGATCCCTTCGGGCGGGTCTCGCCTGCTGCGTACCTGACAACTCGTACGCGTTCGACGGTGACGAGTGCACCGCCCGTGACCATTTCGTCGAGGATCGGCAGCAACTGCTCGACGTGCGCCTCGTCGTCGACGACCTCAACCAGCACCGGCAGGTCGGCCGAAAGTTCCAAGAGGTTGGCCGTGTGAATCATACTGCTTGCGCCAAAGCCGGCGACACCGTGAATCACCGTTGC
>JAICEG010000564.1 GCA_025924295.1 Vicinamibacteria bacterium | reverse complement strand
GACCGTGTCCTTCCACACCAGGTTGGGTTCAGCCGCGCCATCCCTTGCCAGAATCAAGAAGCGGCCCGCGCCGTGTATGTGAAACGGATGGTGCATCGGGTGGTCGGAATCCATTTCGTTGACCAGGCGAAGCTTGACGCGATCGCCGACCCGGAATCGCCAGTCGATCGCCGCACCTTCCGAGCCGGTCTGCCGGTCAATCAGCTTCCACCGCATGTTGCTCGGGTTCGTCATCCGGTTCACGTCGACCATGTCGTCTTCCCACTCGATGCCGGCCGGATAGCTCGCGTGTTCGACGCCTTCGTGCGCATGGTGGTCAGTAACCGGCGCGTGGCCGTGCTCGTGGTGGCCATGCGCCGCTGCAGAGACGAGTTGCGCCGACACCAACTTCATGCCGCACTTCGGACAACGGTCGGCTTGCGTGCTTGTGACTTCCGGGTGCATCGGGCAAACGAACTGCGTTGCGCGCTCGGTGGCGATCAGCTTCATGCCGCAGTGGGGACACCGGCCGGGGGTCTCACTGATCACCTCGGCGTGCATAGGACATACGTAGGCGACGGAAGCTCCTGAGGACAACTTGGGCTCGCCCATGTCCATTTCAGCGACGAGCGCCAGCGTCTTGTCCGGCTCTGCGGCCAGGTAGTTCGTGATACGCGAGCGATCGGCCGCCATGTCCGCGTTGGTGCGAAGCTCTTGGTACTCGACGGCAAACGAGGGCGCTGCGCGTTCGTCGCCTACGGCGATCGTTCCCAGCCGGTACGTCCGCTGCGGTGTGCGGTGCTCCAGCGTGACAGAACCGGACTGGTCGAACAGCACGTCAACGACCGTGCGTTCTGAGGGCGCGATCAACACACTGTCGACAAACTCTTCGCGCTCGTAACGACCGCTGTCGCCCCCGACGCGCTTCATGCGTGCGCCAGGGATGACGACGTTGAAGACCCGCGTGTTGGCCGTATTGGTCAGGTAGAACCGAACAGCCTCCCCGTGCCGCGCCTGAAGCGACAGTTCCGGCTCACCATTGACCAGCAGCGTGTTCCCAAATCGGCCCATCGCCGAATACGTAGGGTGTAGCCGGTTGAACGGCGCGACGCTGCCGTCTTCGATCAGGATGTCGTCGAGCGTCAGCGTGAGCTCGCGGTTGACCGGGGGCCAGTAATCAGCCTCGGCGGGAACGACGACGATGTTGCCGTAGAGGCCGAGTTCCTGGCCGTAGTCTTCGCGAATGTGAGGGTGGTACCAATACACGCCCGGGTCTGGAAACGTCAGCCGGTACGTGAACGATCCGCCAACGGGAATCGGCGGCTGTGTCGCCGTCGTTCCGTCGTACCGATTGTCCAGGCGGAGCCCGTGCCAGTGGACAGTCGCCTCGAGGTCTCCGTCGTTCACGACGTTAACCAACAGCTCGGTGCCTTGGCGAACCCGAAGAGTCGGCCCCGGCACGGATCCGTTGTACGCGAGCATGCGCACGAGCGTGTCGCCCAATCGCTTCGTGACCGGCGCGATGCGAAGCTCGAATCGCGCACCGTCCGCCAATTCGAACGATCTCGGCGAATCCGCCATCGGCAAACCCGTCGTTGTTGTCGGGAAGTGATCTGAACTCGCTACTGGTCCTCGCATCGCATCCTCCACGCGGCAGGGCCGGTGCCTGGCTGGCGGCGAACCCTCGAAAGCGCCGGCCGGCTTCCCGGAAACAACATGCGATGCAGATTAGCGACGACCTCGGTGAGGAGTCCTTCCGCGCGTGTGGAGTTTTTCTTGCAGAATTCTTCCAACCTTCAG
>JAICEG010000563.1 GCA_025924295.1 Vicinamibacteria bacterium | reverse complement strand
TGGATCGAGCCCGATTCGCCGAGCAGAGTGCCAAATAGCGTGGCAAATTGATGCCGAATAGCGGGTTCTGGCCCACTTTGCGTGAACGCAGGCGGTGGCCGCGGGGGACGAGCTGCCGGCAACAGCGCTCATCAGCCACAACTTCGAGAGCACCACGCCCGCCGACCGGAGTCGCGCCCACTGCTGCGGCCGCCCAGCTTCACGCAAAGTGGGCCAGAGCCGGTTTTGTTTGGCTCACTTTGGTCGCGCTATCTGGCGCTACCCGCGGCCGGTATCGTCCCGCGGGCGTGCTCACACGCCGGTGACGACCGTTCCACGAAGTCTGATGTGAGCCAAATAATTCGAACAATGTGAGCCACTTACCGTGAACAACGACACACCCACCCGACACGCCGGACCAGGCGTGTGAATCGCCCCGGCGAGTCCGGAGACTCGATGTTGATAAAACCTATGCTACCTCAACGGTTTCCAAATTGCGATAGTAGATCGCTTCGAGTTTCGCCGGCGGCATGTCACCGCAGTACTCGTACAGGCGCTTGTTGTTGAACCAGTCCACGTATGCTGCCGTTTCCACCTCGACGTGGCCGACGTTCCGCCATGGCCTGCGCGGTTTGATAAGCTCGGTCTTGAACAATCCGTTGATCGACTCGGCAAGTGAATTGTCGTGAGCGTCGCCGATCGAACCTATCGAGGCATCGATACCCGCTTCGAGAAGACGCTCGGTAAAGCGCACGGAGGTATATTGACTTCCCGCATCATTGTGGTGGATTAATCCCGATAGATCCTTGACACCCTCACGGTGTCGTGTGAAGATGGCCTGGTTAATCGCGTCCAGCACCAAATCGGTGGTCATCGACGTGGACACTTTCCAGCCCAAGATCCTCCGTGCGTAGGCGTCGATGACAAACGCGACGTACACCCAGCCGGCCTGCGTAGAAACATAGGTGAAGTCCGCGACCCACAGCTTGTTCGGCGCCAGCGGCTGGAAGTTGCGTTTCACCAGGTCATGGGGTCGGGTAGCGGCCGGATCCGGGATCGTGGTGCGTTTGACCTTGCCTCGCCGGGCACCCTGCAGGCCAAGCGCCTTCATGAGCCGCTCGACGGTGCAGCGGGCCACGTCGATCCCTTGGCCGCGCAGCTCCAACCACACCTTCCGCGCACCATAGCACTTGTAATTCTCGTCGTATTCCTGCTGAATCTTCTCCTTAAGTACGGCATCACGCTTGCTGCGTGCGGACTCCTGACGGTTGCGAGCCTCGTAATAGCTGGACGGGGCAAAACTGCAACCCAGCTCCTTGAGCTGGGCACAGATCGGCTCGACCCCGAATTCGTCCTTGTACCGGTCGATGAACTCGAC
Organism: Vicinamibacteria bacterium; assembly: GCA_025924295.1. Lineage (GTDB taxonomy): Bacteria > Acidobacteriota > Vicinamibacteria > Vicinamibacterales > UBA2999 > Gp6-AA40. The sequence continues at coordinate 435 of JAICEG010000563.1, read as the reverse complement.
GATCAGCGCTGTGGGCGGTCGAGCTCCGCCGCGAAGAAAGCCGATGCGGCTTTTAGAATCTCGTTCGCCCGGCGCAACTCCCGATTTTCCGAACGAAGCTTCCGCAACTCCGCAGATTCCACACTCGGCGTCCCCGGCCGAGTGCCAGCGTCCACTTCAGCCTTTCTCACCCAGTTGTGGATGGTTTGCGCAGACCCAATCCCAAGATTCGAGGCCACCGATTCCATCGCTGCCCACTCCGACGCATGCTCCGACCGAACCTCCTCGACCAGCCGAACCGCGCGCTCTCGCAGCTCCTTCGGGTAGCTCCCCGACCTTCTTGACATGACCCCATCCTTCCCAAGAGGTGGAGTCTCCGGTGGACCCGGGGTGGTTCACGGGTCCGGCAAGCGATGGCGAAGAGGAGTACGAGAGGAACCAGCGTCTAACGTCTCT
>JAICEG010000562.1 GCA_025924295.1 Vicinamibacteria bacterium | reverse complement strand
TGGCAGATCGGACACAAGCTGTGACGGCAAGTTATCCGGCGTGATCGTCAACGACGGCAATCCGGGCATCACACCGGACAAGCCGAAGGGCGACTTCAAAGAGCTCGGCGTGAACACGTCCACCGGAATCGGGACCGATGGTCGCCTCACTGGCGACGTGTGCAACACAGAGGGTGACGCTGCAATCTGTTCAATCGCAACGTCCAAAGGAACTGGACCGGGCCCGACGTTGCTGTCATTTCTGGCTCGCGTGAGCAAAACTGCGCACACAATCAAGACAATAACCGCCGCCATCATGCCCAGTCGGCCACGGGGGGAGAACCAGACTGGCATTCACTGCAGCAACTAGCAAGAAAGTTACCAGCTTTTCTCGCTGAGGATTTCACGGCGACCGCGACGATTCTTCCCGAGGGAAGACTGTTACCTGCCGCACGCAGGTTGTCTACGTGCCGTCGCGCTCTCTAGGCTCGCGCAGCGAGCGCTTCGATGTCGGCCGCCGGCCTGACGCCCGATACGCGCGAAACCTCGCGACCGTGTCGAAAGATCGCGAGGGTCGGAATCGACATGATGCGGAAGCGTTCCCCCAGTTCCGGCACTGCGTCGGTATTGACCTTGACGACCAGGGCGCGGCCGGCCATGTCTTTCGCGACCGTCTCGAGCTCCGGCGCCATCATTCGACAGGGTCCGCACCACGGCGCCCAGAAGTCAACGACCACCGGAACCGGTGTTTGTTGAACGATGGTGTCGAACGCCGCGGCATCCGGTGCATCAACCGGTTCCGCCGGCGCCGGCAGCGTCGTATGGCAGTTGCCGCAGCGGATCGTGCGATTCAGGTTCTCGTAGCGCTGACGATTGCTCTTGCCGCACGAAGGGCAGCGCACAATGACACCTTGACGATCGGAACGCAGGGTGGACATGGGTCAGGACGGATCGCCAGATTCGATTCGCTGGCGGATGCCGGTGATGGCGTTTTTCACTTCGCTGCGAAGTTTGCGCTCGACGACGGTGCGCTTCAAGCCTCCCCACATGCCATCGAGCCTGTCCAGGCGGGAGCGGTTCAGATACGCAAGGTAGCGAGTCTCGCCGCCATCGAGCACGAACGTCGTTCCGAGCGAACCATCGCGATAATGCGATGCGAACACTTCCTGGCCGATCACCACCACCTCCGGCAACGAGGGTCCCGTCGGCCGGACGATGTGCACCTGCGTCACGGAGATCACCGGCTTGCCGCGGCCGTAGCTCTCCTTCGACCAATAGAGGAAGGAGCCCGTACTTGGAAGGTCTGCCTGCGGGTGGTTGCTGAGCCCGTCAGTCAATTCCGGCAGGTAGGTACGCAGGTGCGGTGAGCGGCTCAGGATGGCGGCGAATTCCTCGCCTGGATGCGTCGGCGTCACGCGATCCACGATCGGTGGCAGGCCGCCGAGTCCCTTGGCCTGGTAGTCGGTGACCCGTTTCAACAGGAGGCGGCGGAACTCGCGCTGCATCGCAGGCTTCCAATCACCGCCCGCTGCTGACACTTTCTTCAACGACTCGATCTCCTGCGCTGCAAGTTTCACGCTGCAGTCGCCCGCCTGGCACTCGCGAATCCCTTCGAGGTCGACATCGTCGAGCACGAGCGAATCGAGATCCGAGAGCACGGGCGGATTCGAGAAGCGACGGATGGCGATCACGTACGGGCTTCGCTTCAGCGCCTCAATCCGGTGCGTCCATCGCACGAGCGCTTCGGGCTCAGCCTCGAGTTTCGAGACCGCGAACACCGCGATCTCACTGTCGCGGGCGGGCAGGACGTGCGCGAGGACTTCCCCGGAGTCGATGCGCTGTCGTTCGCTCGGCGTGACGGTGACAACGGGTTCGAAGAACGAGAAGGGATCGCCGTCGGCTGGTCTGGGATTGCCAATCAGATCAGCGGCCGGCAAGAGCGCCCCCGCGAG
>JAICEG010000561.1 GCA_025924295.1 Vicinamibacteria bacterium | reverse complement strand
CGAGGAGCAACGATGGGGCAAGTGAACGATTGGGCTCGGGAGATCGGGGAAAAACACCAACGGCGCGACCGGGCCGCCTCCCGCCACGCGCAGCCGATTGTCGATGACGAGCACGAGCGGACTGCCGTGTGCCGCCTCCGCTGGCCGATGATCCTCGCGGCCATCAGGGCGCTGACCGAGGAGTACAACAGAGGCTTTGGGTCGGATGCTATCGTCGTCGTTGAGGGCTCAGGCCTCGAGCATCCCGGCGTCACGCTCGAATCGGTGGTTTCGAAACACACGACCCTCGGAATTACGGTCGACGGTCCAGAGCTTCTTGTCCGCACACGAAACGGCGTCGATTCGAGCGCAGGCCCGCGTTGGGTTGCCCTCAACCGCACCGACGAGGACATCGCGGCGTACTTGCTGCAGGACTGGATGCAACGGCTCTAGTTACGCTGCGCTGATGTCCACGCAGAGTTTGCTTGAGGTCCATTCGATGCCGTGGTTCTCCCAGCTGCCGCCTCGGATATACATCACGTGTCCGCGGTGCGGCTCGCCAACTGCACTAGTCGCGTACGAGCGGACTGCAACACAGAGCTGTTTTTGTCCAGGCTGCCGGCATCTTTGGCAGACGCACCTGACTCGAAGAACGGAAGAAACGCCGCCGCGGTAGAACATCGCTACAGCCGCGGGACGATGTGGTAACGAACGGACGGCGAGCCGCCGCCCCGTTCGCGCCGCAATTCCTGTTCGGCCTGCAACCAGTCTTTGCGATCACCGCCGTCCTGCCTGCCACGGGCGTCAAACAACTCGTGGGCCCGACGCGCGATCTGATCGGGATCCTGCTCTTCGTAGACGAACAGAAGCTGATGCTGATCGAAGTACGCCAACCATTCCTCCCAGCCTATCGGTCGGAAACGGGCGACCCCTGGGAAGTTGAACCGGACACCCGCCGCACCGTCATTGACTGCGACAGTGGCCGGTCCGGAAGCCGTCGCTTCCCCGGTCGCCGGTTCGGCCTGATGCAGCGCCGCCCAGCGCCGGATGCTCCCGTGATCTCGCGTCGACTGACACCGAACGCCGGGAGGATCGTGCGCGATCTGCCCGGCGAGTGTTGCCAGCCGATCAGCCGCTGAGGATCTTGAGTCAGCCATCGCTCAGCGTCGCAGAACACCGCTGGATCCACTGTCCCCGATTGCACACGCGGACGAGATCAACCAGGACTTCAAACCAGCTCTGCCCGAATCATCGCGTCAGGATTCACGATGTAGATCAAACTATCTGGAATGCGTCGGCTTGCGACTAGCGCTGCGCCGACCGACTCTGCTCAAACGACAAGTACTGCCCGAAGTACGGCAGGATCTTGTTTTCCCACTGACTCACCACGTGACTTCCGTGATTGCCCGCGCGCATGCTGAACTCATGTGGAATGCCGAGTTGCTTCATCCGAGCATCAAACTGCTGGATGCTGGCCAACAGCCCGTCTTCCACGCCGACATCCACGGTGACGGCCTTGTACTTCTTCAGATTCGATCCGTACTGACCGAGCATGGCCAGCGGCGAATTCGCCGCGTATCGCGCAGCGACCTCGGGAACCACCTTTCCGTCCTTGGTCGGGAGATCGACATAGAGCGGCGGATTGTCCGGATTAGGCGACCAGGCGGCCGCTGTCGCCATCCCAACGCCCCCGGTCTTTTTCGCTTCTTCGAACGTCTCGAGGAGTTCGAGCGGCGACGGCTTCCCATCGCGGGTGCCGCTCGGATTCCCCTGATTCAGACAGCAGGGTGCCATCGCCCACATCACCGAAAACACATCCGGTCGCTTCATTCCGATCCGCAGGGCGCCATAGCCGCCCATCGACTGACCCGCGATCCCGCGTGATTCGCGCGTCGGCAACGTGCGGTAGTTCTTGTCCACGTAGGCTACGAGATCGTCGGCGACGTAGTCCTCCCAGTAACCGCTGGTCGGCGAGTTCGACCACATACACCCGCCGTATACGTTGTTGCAGTTCGGAATGACGAAGATCATCTCCTTCACCTGG
>JAICEG010000560.1 GCA_025924295.1 Vicinamibacteria bacterium | reverse complement strand
CGTCGAGCGAGTTGGCGACTCGTAGCGTGACGGTGTCGCCCTCCTTCCATCGCAACGTCGGAGCGGGGACGGATCCGTTCACGGTAAACGCCACGCGTGGGGTCCCGGTGAAATTCATCGGCGTTTCACCGATGCGCAAGTCGAAATGCGTTCCCGCAATCTCCTTCCACGAAGTCGCCGCATTGCCTCCTTGCGCGAAGGCGGGCACACCCCAGACGCCGGTACTGATGCCAACGCCGGCCACGCCAAGACCCTTCACGAACGTGCGGCGCGACACACGCCGGTCCATCGCTCGCTCGAACAGAAAACGTGACGATCCCATATCCCTCAATCCTGATTTTCCGGTTGTCGTTCGCACACTGGTTGGCGTTCGACGGAACGGCAGTCCCCGTTCAATAACCAAACCGACGGGTACCTGCGGGCGCAGATGTGCCGCTTAGGGAGAAGGGATCAGACGCGCAGAACCAGTGGGGTTGTGGTTCGTGGTGCGGTGCCCGGCGGACTAGCGTCGTCGAACGCGGGTGCGCTGAGAGGCCATGAACTGAAGGACGTGTGGCCAGCAGAGAGTGCGAACACGATCGCGGCGGCCTTTAGCTCGACGCGTTCCGGAGCGGTTGAAGCGACCTGACGAACAGCAGCGTCATGGTTGCTGCAGTCGTGATCCGATGCACCCTCGATTTGGACGCCCGTCGAAGGGCGCGCCGCCTCCTCGCAGTTCTTGTCAGAACCGTGATGGGTTGAAGCGGCCGCTGCAGCGGAATCGCACACCATTGCGCACAGTGTTCCCGACACCGGAAGCGAGGTGAAGAGCACCAACACAACGACAGTGACTCGCTGTTTCCAGCTCACGATCCGAGTATACCTCTCGGTTGCTTCGCGAACCGTTCGGGTCGGCCTCGGGTCCATTAGAGTTCGGCTCTCCGTAACCGAAGCGCGTTGCCGATCACCGAAACCGAGCTGAACGTCATTGCGGCACTTGCGATCATCGGGCTCAGCAACACCCCGAACCACGGATACAGGATTCCCGCAGCAATCGGCACACCGGCGACGTTGTAGATGAACGCGAAGAAGAGGTTCTGCCGGATATTGCGCATCGTGTTCCGGCTCAATCTGCGGGCGCGGACGATCCCTCGGAGATCGCCGCGGACCAGCGTGACCCCAGCGCTCTCCATGGCCACGTCGGTGCCCGTGCCCATCGCAATTCCAACATGCGCTTGCGCGAGCGCTGGCGCATCGTTGATCCCGTCGCCTGCCATGGCCACCCGCTCGCCCTTACTCTGCAGGGCCTTCACAACGCTGGCTTTCTGGTCGGGCAGAACATCAGCCTCGACCTGGTCGATCCCGACGGCTCGCGCCACGGCGTCGGCCGTGGTGCGATTGTCTCCGGTCAGCATGACGACCCGGATGCCATCGCCGTGCAGAGCTGTGATCGCCTCACGTGCGCTTTCCTTGATTGGATCGGCAACGCCGACGAGGCCGGCCACGCGATTGTCCACCGCAACGAACATGACGGTTTGGCCGTTGCGCCGGAGCTCGTCCGCCTTCGGCTTAAGGGTTTCGACAGAGAGGGAAATCGAATCCAACATCTTCAGGTTTCCGATCGCGACTCGTCGCCCGTCGATCATCCCCATCACACCCTTGCCGGTGAGGGATTCAAACCCATCGACAACGACAAGCGGCACACCTCTCTCCTTGGCGCCCGCGACGATAGCGGACGCGAGCGGATGTTCGCTGACGTACTCGAGGCTTGCGACCAGACGCAGGAACTCGGGCTCATCGAACGGCTCGTTCGGCGCAACGGTCACCAGTCGTGGTTTACCCTCCGTCAACGTTCCCGTCTTGTCGACGACGAGCGTAGTGACCTTTTCGAGGATTTCGAGCGCCTCGGCATTGCGAATCAAGACACCGGCCTCGGCGCCCCGGCCTGTACCGACCATGATAGACATGGGCGTCGCGAGACCAAGCGCACAGGGGCACGCGATGATCAGCACCGCGACCGCATTGACCAGTGCGTGTGCCAGCCGCGGTTCGGGACCGAATT
>JAICEG010000559.1 GCA_025924295.1 Vicinamibacteria bacterium | reverse complement strand
CGTGCGATCGTGTCGTAGACCTGCTCGATCTCGTAACGCTTGTCGACGTCGCTCAGCACGCGATCGTTTGCCGCTTCGATGCCGAAGGCAAGCCAGTTGAAGCCGGCGCGCTTGAGCTTGTCGAGCATGCCCTCCTTGACTGTGTCGACCCTCGCGTAGGCCCAGATGTTCAGGTCGTATCCTCGCTCGATGATCAGATCGCAGATGCCCGACACGTGACGGACGTTCAGGACGAACATCTCGTCGGCGAACTTGATGTTCCGCACGCCGTAGGTGTTCACCAGCAGATCGATCTCCTCGATGACCCGCTGCGGGCTCCAGAACCGGTACGAGTTCACGGTCTCAGTCAGCCCCAGTTCCTTCTCGCCCGCCTTGAACGGCGCCTGGATGCAGCAGAACGAGCACTTGTAGGGGCAGCCCAGCGTCGTGTAGATCGCTGCATACGGCTCCCGCTCGAGGTGCCCGAAACAATGCCAATTGTGCGCACGGTACTTGCGCATCGGAAGCAGGTCCCACGCCACGCCTGGCATGTCGTGCTCGAGATCCTTGACGAGCGGCGCCGCCGTGTTCGAGCGGATCTGGCGGAGCGATCCCCCCTGCCAATATGCGAGTCCGCGGATCTTGTCGAGCGCGCGATCGCCCTGGCGATCGGCTTCCAGCAGGTCGACGATCGTGTGCAGACCTTCGTCGTGCGCCACGAAATCACACGCTTCCTCGCCCAGCGTGCGGTCGGGGAGCGCCGCGACGTGACCGCCGAGCATGAGGATGCGCGCTTCGGGAACCCGCTCGCGAATCGCCGTGCACGCCAGGCTCGCGCCGGTCATGTTCTGCGTGGACGCGGACGGCTGGTGACCATACACGACGATCGCCACGAGCCGCGGCCGCATCGCTTCGACGCGTTCGGCGATCTGCGATGGGGCAAGCTCGTCGGCCTCGGCATCCACGATCTCAACGCTGTAGCCTCGCCGTCGCACGAAAGTGGCGATGAGGCCGGCCCAGATGGGATTCTCGACAGCAGTCAATCTCGTGCCGAGCGACTGGTAAATAGCCGTGCGAGCACCCGGATTGATCAGGACGAGATCGATGTCGCCGGTTCGCGTCATGAATCGAACGACTCCTGGCGGAAGGATTTTGAGACTATACACAACCTATGGCGATCCTGAAGCCCTGGACGACGGTGGACCGTCACGTAGAGTTCTCCGGCGGTCCCATCCGCGAGATCGTCAAGGAAACGGTTCTGCTTCCCGATGGCCGCGTCATACCCGACTTCTATACCGCGAGAATGGGCGACTATGCCTTGGTCTACGCGGTGACCGACGAGAACCGCGTGCTCATCCTCAAGCAGTACAAACACGGAGTCGGGCGGGTGTGCCTGACGTTTCCCGGCGGCCACGTGGCGCCGGGTGAGGACCCGGCCATTGCGGCCGAGCGTGAGCTCCTGGAGGAGACTGGTTACCGCGGCTCCAGGCTCGCATCACTGGGCTCTTTCGTGACGAACGCTAACCAGGGATGCAATGTCGCGCACCTCTTCCGAATCGACGGCTGCCGTCGCGAGCGCGCTCCCGAGTCGGGCGACCTCGAGGAAATGGAGCTCATGCACTTCGCACCCGAGGAACTACGGACGCCGTCCATGTTCACGGAGATGGGAGTGTTGAGCTACGTGACTCTCGTGCTGCTGGCTGAGCTCAGACCCACGAAATCTCGCGGGTTGTTGAGCAATTGATACAAAAACGGTGCGAGACCGCATCGATCTTGCGTGCTACACTCGGCCAACTTCGGCGCGCATGATCATCAGTCGCACTCCATACAGGATCTCATTCTTCGGCGGGGGGACGGACTATCCGTCCTGGTATCGACATCACGGTGGTGAGGTGATCGCCTCCACCATCGACAAGTACTGCTATATCTCCGCGCGCTACCTGCCGCCGTTTTTCGATCACAACTTCCGCGTTGTCTACTCGCGCATCGAAAATCGCCTGCGGATCGACGAGATCGAGCATCCTGCCGTTCGTGAGTGCCTGCGCTTTCTAGGAATCGACCGGGGGCTCGAAAT
>JAICEG010000558.1 GCA_025924295.1 Vicinamibacteria bacterium | reverse complement strand
AGGTGCATACCTACCCCGACACCAGACACACCAGCCGCGATAGCGATGTTTTCGGAGTGCCCGTGGCCTCGCTCGGGATGTCGAAGCCGGTCCTGCTTGGCGAGTTCCCCTGCAACGCGCTGGAGCAGCATCCTCCTGGCGCCTCCCCGCCGGCGACGACACTCGACGACTACCTCGAGTTCGCGGTGAAAGCCGGGTATGCAGGGGCGTGGCCCTGGAGTTACAGCGGAACCGATGGGTACGGGCGAATCCCGGTCGCTCCACTACATGCCTTTGCCCGCCGCCACCCGGCGCTCGTGAACCCTCGCGCCCGCTGAGTGGAACCGGACCGCGGAACTGCCGTCAAACTATAGGTAGCGATGGACCTGATTACACTCGGGCGGACGCTTGGCTTCTCGTTCGCAGCCGGAGTGAACCTCTACGCCACGGTCGCCATTCTCGGACTCGCCGCCCGTTATGGATGGGTCGAGCTTCCACCGCAATTCCAGATGTTCAACCACGAAGTGGTGATCGGCGCCGCGATCGTCATGTACCTGATCGAGTTCTTTGCCGACAAGATTCCGTACCTCGATTCGCTGTGGGATCTCATTCACACGGCAATCCGCCCCGTGGGAGGTGCGCTCATCGCTGTCGCCACGCTGGGCGAAGCCTCCGGACCCATGGAGGGCTTGATTGCACTGCTCGGTGGCACCGTGGCTGCGAGCAGTCACCTCACCAAGACCAGCACTCGCGCAGTCGCCAACACGAGCCCTGAACCGGTGTCCAATTGGGTCCTCAGTTTCGGTGAAGATCTCTTCGTGGTCGGCCTCGCGTACCTGGCGCTCCAGCATCCGATTGCGGCGCTCGTCATCGCGTCAATCCTGCTTGCCCTGATCGCCTTCTTCGCCGCTTTCATCATCCGCACAGTGCGCCGATGGTTTACTCGGCGCTCGGCTTTTCAAGCGACGTAGTAATATCAGCGCTCCACTTTCAGCTGGAGATGCCTGATGAAGATGCGTGCCGGTCTTGTCGCGCTGCTTTCGCTTGCCCTGCTCGGCGCGTACGTCCACGCCCAGTTCGGCGAGCAGGCGGCCAAGCTCGATCTGGTGAAAGTCAGGGATGACCTGTTCGTCATTCACAACGACTTCGTTCCCGGCAACACGACCGCACTCATCACCAACGAGGGCGTCGTCCTCGTCGACGACAAGTTCGAGATCGATCACGACAACATCATGGCGCAGCTGAAGAAGGTGACCAGCCAGCCGGTGAAGTACGTGATCAACACGCACTTTCACGGCGATCACAGCGGCGGGAACGCGAAGCTTCAGGCACTCAACGCGCAAGTCGTCGCGTCGGAGGCCGCGCGTCAGAAGATGGTCGAGACGAAGATGCCCGGGCTGCCAAACGTCACGCTCGAGAACCGGCTCCGTCTCTACGTCGGCGGCAAAAGAGTCGAGGTGCACTACCTCGGCCGCGCCCACACCAACGGTGACGTCGTTGTGCTGTTCCCCGACCATCGCGTGCTGGCGATGGGAGACATGTTCACGTTCGGCGATGCGACACCACAACTCGTCGACTACACCGGCGGCGGCAGCGCGGTCGAGTGGACGAAGACGGTCGAAGGCGCGCTCAAGCTCGACTTCGATGCGGTCGTCCCCGGGCATGGCGCGGTCACGACGAAACAGGAACTGCAGAAGTTCCGTGACAGCACGATGTCACTTCGAACCAAGGTTCGCGACATGGTGGTGCAGAAGCGAAGCCGCGCCGAGATCGAGAAGATGCTGCGAAGCGACTTCCACTTTGCCGATCTTCACGTCAAGGTCAGCCTCGACGGGCTGATCAAAGAGCTGCAGTAGCTTTCAATCCCAGCAGATCGGCGGCTGTACGGGCCGCATGGTCGTTATGACATTCGAGACGCGACGCGGGTCTGGTTGCCCTTCTGACGCGTGCGCCGACGCCACACCACCAAGTAGAGACACAGGTTGACGGCGAGAACGAAGCTGCCGAGCGCCCACTGGATTTCCCGTGTCAGGGCCGGAGGATAAAGGACGGGCATGACGTACTGGTCCACGAAGCTGACCGCATAGACGCTCT
>JAICEG010000557.1 GCA_025924295.1 Vicinamibacteria bacterium | reverse complement strand
CTGACAACGAGGTCGCGATCGCATCCGGCAGGCTGAAGGCGAGGAAGTCGGTCTCGGCGTCCGGACGCAGGACACGGAACGGCAGGACGACGATGCGAGTCAGTGTCTGGGCGAGTGCACGCGTGCCATCGCTGTCGATCCCATGAACGCCGCGCAGTTCATCAGCCATGGTCTCCGCTGACGGATATCGTTCGGCCGGGCGCTTCGCCAGCGCCCGCCGAAGCACGCGATCGACGGCTGCGATGCCCGCCGAACCGGTCAGCGCCGGAGGTTGTTCGGAGAGCGTTGCGTGCAGCACCTCGCCGACGGTGCGTCCTCCGAACGCGGGACGGCCCGCGAGCATCTCGAACAGCATCGCGCCCGCGGCGAACAGATCACCGCGCGCATCGACCGGCTCGCCCATGATCTGTTCGGGCGACATGTAGCGCGGGGTGCCCATCACAAACCCGGCCTGCGTGAGTGCGGCATCGGGGCTGATCGTCAGGTCGGGCTCCGGCCGCGCGAGACCGAAGTCGAGCAGCTTCAGACCGTGCGGTGTGAGAAAGACATTCGACGGCTTGAGGTCGCGATGGACGATGCCGCGCGAGTGCAAGGCTGACAGCGCCGCCAGTATCTCGAGAGCGAGGGGCACGGCTTGAGACACGCTCATCGGCCCCTGCTTCAAACGTTCGGCGAGCGCATCTCCCTCGAGCAGCTCCATCGCGATGAAGAGCTCACCCCGGTCCTCTCCGATCTCGTAAATCTGGCAGACGTTGGGATGATTGACGCTCGCCGCCGCGCGCGCTTCGCGCCAGAAACGCTTCCGGGCGGTCTCATCGCTGGCCAGTGACGACATGGTCTTGAGCGCCACCGTGCGCTGAAGGCGCTCGTCTCGCGCCTCGTACACCACGCCCATCGCGCCGGCTCCGAGCTTGCGCGTGATGGCGTAATGTCCGATCCGGCCAGGGACCGCTGTCTCACGTGCAGGTGTTGCCGCGCCGCTGTCAGAGGGGGTCGACGATGAGGGAGCTCCCGTGATCCACTGATAGAAGGCGCGCAGTCGTCCCCGCGTGACGTTTTCGACTGGCTTCTCCGGCACGAGGCCTTCGATCATACCCGCTCCCCCGGGGCGCTTCGAAAAACTCGCCCCTGTTGAATCGTCGAACGAGAACGGGACGAATCGACATCCGTCGTTCGTCCCGGGTATCCTCGTCGGCCTCAGGATGGCCGCAAGCACGACCGTGTCTATCGTCGAGAGCGTGGCCACGCGTTCGCGGGTGGTTTCCCTCGATATCCTGCGCGGCGCCGTCATGGTGCTGATGGCGATCGATCACGTTCGTGTGTACTCGGGTGTCCCGGCCGGCGGCCCGACGGCCGGTGTGTTCCTGACTCGCTGGGTCACCCACTTCTGCGCGCCGGTCTTCGTCTTCCTGGCGGGGACATCCGCGTTCCTGCACCTGCGCACACACAAGGACAAGGGTGCGCTCGCGAATTTTCTCGTCACGCGCGGCCTGATGCTCGTCGTGCTCGAGCTCACGCTGATTCGCGCATCGTGGACGTTCAACGTCGATTACAGCGGGCTCATCCTGGCGGGCGTCATCTGGATGCTTGGCTGGTGCATGGTGTTGCTGGCCGGGCTGATCTGGTTACCGACGTGGATGGTCGGCGTGATCGGTCTTCTGCTCGTCGTTGGACAGTCAGCCCTGCCGGCGATCGCGCAATCGACTGGAGCCGGGACGCAGTGGCTGTGGCAATTCATCTACCTCGGTGGAGCAGTTCGCGTCGGTGAAAGCGGCCCGACGATTACGGTGCTGTATACGATCGTGCCCTGGGTGGGCGTGATGGCGCTCGGGTATGCCTGTGGCGCGATCGTTGTCATGGAGAGCGCGGCACGTCGTCGCCTGTTACTTGCGATTGGGACAGGGGCGACTGCGCTGTTCCTCGTTGCCGGCACTGTTGCGGTGATTGGCGGACCTGCATCTGACCAGGGGATGCCTGCCATCTTCCAGTTGTTGAATCAGCGAAAGTATCCCGCGTCGGTCCTCTTTCTGTTGATGACACTCGGCCCAGCGATTGCGCTGCTGCCTGTCGCGGAGCGGATGTGGCGACCCTCGAGAGACGCGCTCGCCGTCT
>JAICEG010000556.1 GCA_025924295.1 Vicinamibacteria bacterium | reverse complement strand
CATTCGAATCAGGCTGCTCGTGTCGACCCCGGTATCCATCGTCGACAGCGTCAACAGGTTTCGCATCATCGCACCGGCGCCGCTCAGCAGCACCAGCGTCAACGCCAGCTGGCCCACGACGAGCGCCGCCGACCAGCGGCGCCCGCGTCGTCCGCCGGTGACACCTCGTGTCATCGCGTCGACGACGTTCGTCTTTGCCGTGTAGAGGGCAGGCACCAGGCCAAAGACGATCGCTGTGCCGAGGCAGATCGCGCTGATATAACCGAAGACGTACCAGTCAATCGGGAACTGCATCCAGTACGGCGGATGACTCTGCGAGGCGCTGATCCAGAAGACTCGAACTGCGAGTGCAGATAGCGCCAGGCCGAGGGCACCGGCGCACGCGGCGAGGACGAGGCTCTCGACGAGAAGCTGGCGGACGATGCGCCAGCGGCTCGCACCGATCGACATACGGACAGACACTTCGTGTGCACGGGTGGATGCACGCGCGAGCAGCAGGTTGGCCACGTTGGCGCACGCGATCAGAAGAACAAAGGCCACGGCTCCGGACATCGCGGTAAAGAGCGCCACGATGGGTCCGCCGATACCGCTTCGAAACGCTTCCACGCGAGGCTCGATGCTGCGGTTGGTTGCGGGGTAGGCGCCGGCCAGCGAGGAGATGACACCCTGCAGGTCGGCCTGTGCCTGGTCGATGGTGACCCGCTCATGCAGCCGCCCGAAGGCACCGAGTGAGCGCGCCTCGCGATCGTTCTTCAGATCGGGCTCGAGTGCGGAGAGCGGCCGCCACAGCGAGGACTCCAACGGGAACCCGAAGCCTTCAGGCATGACGCCGACAACGATGGCGGGAACGCCGTTGACGCGAATGGTCCGGCCGATGACATCAGGACTGGCGCGATACCGTGCCTGCCAGACAGGCCATCCCAGTACGACGACGGGCGCTGCGCCTTCACGTTCATCCTCGGGCTGCAACGCACGACCCAGTACCGGCTGCTGACCGAGGAGCGCAAACGCAGGGGATGACACGTGCGCGCCTGAGAACCGTTCAGCCGCATGCTCCTCGTCGGCGACATTCATCGTCCGCTCGTTGAAGCCGGCGATGCCCTCGAAGGTCCGCGCGCGTTCCTGCCAGTCCCGCAGCTCAGGGTAGGACAGGCCGGTCACGATCGGCTGCGTGCCACCGACGTCCGCGACCCGGAGCGCGACGATGCAGTCGGGTTCATCGAATGGCAGATCGCGAAGCAGCACACCGTTGAGAAGGGTGAAGACCGTGCCGTTGGCGGCGATGCCCAGGGCCAGCGTGACGATCGCCGCGCACGCGAACCCTGGACTTCGACGGAGCGTCCGGAAGGCGTACTTGAGATCTGTGTTCACGCTTCTGAGTTCTCGCTTCTCAGTTCTTGTTCACGTTCGGGGTCATGTTCGCATTCACGTTCGCGGTTCGCCGAACCTGAACACGAACCGAGAAGTAAGAAGCGAGAACCGTGAACAGCGATCTCGGATTCCCGTTCAGCTCTGTTCGATATACCCGTCGCGCAACTTGATGATGCGATCGCCATAGCCGGCATTCGTCTCCGAATGCGTCACCTGGATGATCGTCGTGCCCTGCTCGTTGAGCCGCTTGAACAGCTCCATGATCTCCTGGCCCTGCGAAGAGTGCAGGTTACCGGTCGGTTCGTCGGCAAGGATGACCGCGGGGTTGGCCACAATCGCGCGCGCCACGCCCACCAGCTGCTGCTGTCCGCCCGAAAGCTGATTCGGGTAGAGGTCCTTCTTGGCGACGATGCCGAAACGATCGAGGACACTGGCCACCGTGCCCTGGCGCTCCGACTTCTTGACGTCGCGATACGAAAGCGGGAGCTCGATGTTTTCGTACACGGTCAGGTTGTCGAGCAGGTGATAGCTCTGGAATACGAAGCCGATGTGGCGCTTCTGGAGTGCCGCGCGATCCTTCTGCGAGAGCGCGTGAATGGGGTGGCCCATCAGGTAGTACTCGCCGCTCCAGGCGCTGTCGTGCATGCCGAGGATGTGCAGCAGCGTGGACTTGCCGGCCCCTGACGGCCCCATGATCGACACGAACTCACCAGGCTTGATATCGAGCGCGATGCGGCGCAGGACGAAGGTCTGCCCGGCT
>JAICEG010000555.1 GCA_025924295.1 Vicinamibacteria bacterium | reverse complement strand
ATTGGTGCGTCAGCCAGGAGCCGTCGATCTTCTCGGCCACGCGAAGACGGCCCTGGTTGAGGCCGTCGATGATCTCGGACAGCGCCTCTGACAGATCCCCGGGCACCTGGCTCGGCGAGATCTCGGTTCGGCGTTCGAAGGCGGCGTCGATGAGCGATTCCAACACATGCGTGGTCATATGGATTCAGCAGAAATTCGCGTGTCTAACTTCCAACCACCAACTACCAACTCCCAATCCAGCAACTCCCAGGATTCAACCACGAGAGAATTCGACAATCCGTTGCGCCGCCTCGACGCAGTCGGACAGTTGCGGCACGACCGCCATGCGCACGTAGCCGCGCCCGGGATTGCTGCCGTGGGCATCGCGGGCCAGATATCGCCCGGGAAGCACCGTTACATTCTTTGCCGCAAACAGATCCCGCGCGAACTTCTCGTCGTCGCCGCCCGGCACCCGCGCCCAGAGATAGAACCCGGCTTCCGGCTTGGGGGCGTGCATCACCGGCTGCAGCATCGGGACGAGCGTCTCGAACTTCTGGCGATACAGCCGGCGATTCTCGGCAACATGCGCCTCATCGCTCCATGCCGCCATGCTGGCATGCTGCACCACGAGGCTCATCGCACACCCGTGGTAGGTGCGATATAGCAGAAACTGCTGGAGCAGCTTCGCATCGCCGGCGACGGCGCCCGCCCTGAGGCCCGGCGCATTCGACCGCTTGGACAGGCTGTTGAAGACGACCAGCCTGGGAAAGCCATCGCGCCCGAGCTGTTGCGCTGCCGCGAGCGCGCCAAGCGGTGCGCGCTCTTCGTAGATCTCCGAGTAGCACTCGTCGGATGCGATGACGAACCCGTAGCGATCCGAGCGCTCGAAGAGCATGCGCCACTCGTCGAGTGTCAGCACGCGACCCGAAGGGTTCGCGGGTGAGCAGACGTAGACCAACTGAACCCGTGCCCACTGCTCGCCGCTCAAGGCGTCGAGATCGAGCGCGAAGCCGTTGTCTTCTGTCTGATTGAGGAAGAGCGGCTCGGCTCCCGCGAGCAACGCCGTTCCCTCGTAGATCTGATAGAAGGGATTCGGTGAGACGACCGCCGGATTGCCCCGCGACGGATCGATCACCGCCTGGCCGAACGCAAACAGCGCTTCGCGCGTACCGTTGACCGGCAGCACCTCGCTGCGCGGATTCAGTTTCGTCAGCCCGTAACGCCGCTCGAACCATCCGGCAATCGTTTCGCGCAGGCGATCGAGGCCGGCTGTCGTCGGATAAACGGAGAGGCCTTCCAGGTGGCCGCTGACCGCCTGCCGGATCAGATCAGGTGTTGCGTGCTGTGGCTCGCCGATGGACAACGGGATCGGTCGGCCTTCAGGCGCCAGGCCGGCCAGCAGCGCGCGCAGTTTCTCGAATGGATAAGACTGAAGCTCCGAAAGACGTGAATTCACGGACTGTGCCGATCATCGTAGCCGACTTCACGGCTCGACTGTCGCATGTGCCCTCAACTCGGATAGGCTGACTGAAGGAGAATCACGAGGGAGTGTTCCAGTGAGCGAACCGGAAGAAGACTTCGAGGCGATGTTCGAGTCCTCGGTGCGAACAAGCCGGACGAAGCGCGTCGAGAAGGGGCAGACCATTGATGGCACCGTCGTGTCGATTGGCGCGGAGGTCGCGCTGATTGACGTGGGCGGCAAGAGCGAAGCGGTCATCGAGATCGATGAGCTCACGGATCCCGACGGCAACGTAGAGGTCCGCGTCGGCGACCGGATCCAGGCCGTCGTCGTCTCGACCGTCGGAGGACTGACGCTTTCGCGCCGGCTGGCGCTGGGCGCCGCCACGGCTCGACAACTCGAGGACGCGTTCCAGGCCGGCCTTCCGGTCGAAGGCAAGGTCGAACGCGTGGTCAAAGGCGGATACGAAGTCCGCATCGGGCGACAGCGCGCTTTCTGCCCTGTCTCTCAGATCGACATCGTTCGCAACACCGAACCCGCCCAGCACGAAGGCCGCCTCTACAAGTTCCGCATCGTCGAATACAAGGAGGGGGGCCGTAACCTCGTGGTCTCGCGACGGGCGCTGCTCGAAGAGGAACAGCGCGCCAGCGCCGAAGATATTCGGAAGACGATCGTCGAAGGAGCGGTCCTGAACGGGCGTGTGGCGTCGGT
>JAICEG010000554.1 GCA_025924295.1 Vicinamibacteria bacterium | reverse complement strand
CGCGGACGGTGGACAGCGTGCTCATGTCCGCGTTGATGGCCGACCTGCTGATCCTGGCGGCGATTGTCTACGACGTGCGTACGCGCGGCCGCCCGCATCCTGTGTACGTCATCGGCGGCGCCATCGTGATCGCTGTCCAGATTCTCCGCGGACCGGTGAGCACGACCGGCTGGTGGCATGCGGTGGCGGACTATCTCTCACGCCTTGCTGGCTGAAACAACTTGTCCCGGCGAACCTCATCTGTCGTGTCCGCGCGGCTTGCGATGAGCATAGCCCGGCATGATCATAGGACGCGGTGCCTGCGCTGAAGGGGAGGCAATCTGCCGTGAGAGTGCGCCTCATCGCGATGGTAGCGGTGGTAACTACAACGCTCGTCGCCACGGGAAGTGCGCAGCAGTCGATTGTTCGTTGGGGCGAGCACGGGCAATCGTCCTCCACCGTCTCTGAAGACGGCGAGATTGGCAAGCACGTGATTCTGAGCGACGGTCGCATCAGCGCGTCCGTGAGGGACGGCGGGCACAGCCTGGTCATCGAGCTCCAGATCACGAACGCCGGGCCGGTTCCCGTGCGCGCTGAGTCAACCCTGGTGGAGTTCCAAGTCATCAGGCCGCAGAGTCGAGTGCTTCAGCGCATCGAATCGGAGGCTCTGGCCGATCGTGTTCGGCGCGAAGGCAACGGGCACGCTGCGGCAGCGGAAGCGCGGGGTTTCGGTGCGATGAAGACAGTCGTAGAGACAGTTCCTGCGATCGACGTCAAGCCGAACCCTGCCGCCGCAACGGACCCGACCCAGCATGCCACCATCGTGACGATGGGTTCGGAAACGGTGGTCAGGACCGTTCCCGATGACGGAGAGTGGCTGCGCGCTCAGTCAGAGGGAGCAGGGATCCGGTCCAGGTCGGACAAGGAGGCGAAGCGAATTCTCGAGAGAGCCTTCACGGATGGCGTCCTGCCCCCGGGATCGCTTGCAGCCGGTTCTATCTACTACCAGCGCGACGCCGGTATCGAAGAGGTGCTGGTTCGTATCCCGCTCGGCAACGTCGTCGCCGAGATTCCCTTTACCGCAACCAGGGAGCGCCGCCTGATTGGGCGCAGTTCGCTGCGGTTCCGGTAGACGAGCGTTCGGCCTCGTCCTCACTGGCCGCTGAAGCTGTCGCACGACACGTTGGCGTGCCAGTTGACGAATGTGCCGGTCGGATTCTCCTTCCACGCCCAGACGTGCAGCGTGTAGAACGGCGGGAGGCCGAAGCGATTGGGCGCTTCGAACAGATGCAGGAGTTGTCCCATGATCTGCGGAGGCTCGCCCGGGTGCAGCGCGTCCCACGCACTCGCGAGCACCAGGTAGTCGGCGCCGATCAGGCGCAGGCGGCCGTTGGGCAGCGGTTCGTAGATCACGATCTCGGGGCGCGTGGGATCAAGCGTTGGATCGCCTACGAGGCTCGCGTTCACGAAGTGCAGCCCCATCGCGCCGTAGTCAGATCCGCTCACGCAGCCGAATGCCAGCTTGTAGCCCTCGGCGTCGGCGACCGCCGGGTCCTTGAACCGCCTGGTCGATTCGCGCACGATCCGTACGAGCTCGCTCGATTGTTTCTGCGCAGCGACGGCATTCGTGTGGTCGTGGTGCTCCAGTACCGCCGTGTCACCCGTGCTGACGAGCACCAGACCGCCGAGCAGGGCGCTCGCAAATAGTGTTGCGAACGATTTGGTCGTCATTACATGCCTCCTCTTGAAAATGCCGTCGGCGAAGAACGCCGCGAGAATGACGCAGAGGAGAGGAGGAGGCCATCGGCGCTTTGTCCCGGTTCGACTAGAATGGCGGACCCGGATGTAAGACAAATGTCCCGGTCGCACACATGAGCACCCCGGCGAGACTCCGCCAGCATGTGCGCTATGTCAACGCGTCGGATGGGACGCGCCTTGCCTGGGCCGAATCGGGCACCGGTCCGCTCGTCGTCAAGGCGGCGAACTGGCTCACGCATCTCGAATACGAGTGGGAAAGCCCTGTCTGGCGACACTGGATTCAGTTCTTCTCCGCGCACTCGCGGTTCGTGCGGAACGACGAGCGCGGGTGCGGCATGAGCGACTGGCAGGCCGGACCCTTGTCGCTCGATCAGTGGTTTGCGGATCTCGGCTCGGTCATCGACGCCGCTCGACCACAAGCACCGATGACGCT
>JAICEG010000553.1 GCA_025924295.1 Vicinamibacteria bacterium | reverse complement strand
GGCCTGGTGAACGTGCGCGCCTTCGAGACGCTGCGCGGATAGCGCCCGA
This sequence comes from Vicinamibacteria bacterium, assembly GCA_025924295.1. Lineage (GTDB taxonomy): Bacteria > Acidobacteriota > Vicinamibacteria > Vicinamibacterales > UBA2999 > Gp6-AA40. The sequence continues at coordinate 2,125 of JAICEG010000553.1, read as the reverse complement.
GGTCGAATGTCGCCGCACGGGAGAGTGAGAACACGTTGTGAAAGATCAGGTCGTCGTTGGGAAACTCGACCGTCGAACCCACGGTTACCGGCACGACGTGCGGCACGAACTCTTCGTTCGTCTGACGAATGGTCACGCGCTGCGGTGGCGAGCTCACCGTCATCGGCGCGTTGATGAAGACGATGACGTTGTCGAGTTCCGATGTCTCTCGTTCACTCGCAGCGCCAACGACGCGTCCTGGATAGGCACCTGCGGTGGCCAATCGCCGGGCCGGGTGCGCCACTACGTGTACACGGCCTGTCACGATTCCTGTCGCCGGTTCCGGCGCGGCATCGGATCGCCCGGAACTGCACAGAACCGCCAATGCCAGGGCGGCACCCGCCGACAGACGGAAAGTGTCCATCGCGATCAATATCGGGAGCTGCTTCGCCGCCCTTGAACGTCGGTATCAATACGTGCGTCGATGCGCGCATCAGTGCGCAGTCGTTCTGCACCGTCGTTCGGCAGGATGAACGAGGCGTTCGCGGGCGGTCAATCGCCGGCCACAGTGCCTTGATGCCGCGAAGGCTGCGCCTGTTGCACTCGTGAAACCGCGATATCGTCTGAGCATCAAAGAAGGAGAGACCCGTCGTGAACGAGGCACGTCCACTCAATATCCCGGTCATACTCGGGACCGCCCGTAAGGGCAGGGCCAGCGAACACGCTGCGCGCCTGTTTGCCGAGCTGCTGAATCGCCGCGCTGGCATCGTCAGCCAGGTCATCGACATCGGCACGATACCGATGCCGGTGGACGATGCAGGCGAGTCAATCAAGGATCCGACCTTTGCGCGCGCGATGACCGAAGCCGATGGCCTCGTCATCGTCTCGCCGGAATACAACCACAGCTTTCCCGGACTGTTGAAGCACGTGCTCGACAGTTGCCTCAGCGAGTACATCCACAAGGCCGTTGGCATCGTCGGCGTGTCGGCAGCTCCCTTCGGGGGTGCGCGGGTCATTCAGAACCTGCTTCCCGTCATGCGGGAGATTGGTCTCTCCACGATCTTCTGGGACGTCAACATCGGATCGGTCGCGTCCGTGTTCTCCGAAGACGGCCGACTGCGCGATGACGCCGTGGTCCGGCGCTCGGAGCGGTTCATCAAGGAGCTCGTGTGGATGGCCAAGGTCCTTCGCTACGGGCGGGAACAGGTGACCGTCGATGACGAACTCGCCGAGCGACCGCCTGCCGTCATCTGTCGGATGTGCGGCGCGGACATGACGCACCACGCCGACAAAGAGGTGACATCGGTGCCGCCAGTGGAAGGAGCCACCATCCTCGCCGCCCACGAGTGTCCACGCTGCGGCGAACAGCAGGCGATGGTCACGAGCGTGACCGGCTAGCGAGGCGCTGTCTCAGACGGTTTCGCGGGCAGCAGGTCTGCCGGACCAGAGCCACACGATGAAGTCTACGGTCGGCGGGACGACTCCGAGCTCGCGAAGCCTGGCACACACCTGGCCGCGATGATGCTGCGTGTGCAGGACGGCCTGCAGCACCGATTCGCCGAGAGAATGAATTCCGGCGGGCTGTTTTGCCTGCTGCTCGAAGTAAGCCGCCCAGGGCATTCGAAGCTCCTGCGCGAGTTGATCGGCCGTTACGGCATCGATGAATTCCTGCACGCCACGGCGGATCTCGCTCCCCCATCTGGCAAGCTCGTCGAGCGTCGCAAATTCGCTGCGCTCGCGCACCGCGAACGCCCCGCCCTGCCAGGCGTGCAGAAAGAGGTATTGCACCAGGTGAATGTGGTGCAGGGTGTCGGCGATCTTTGCATCGCTGGCGGACTGAGACGCGGACACGACCGCATCCCACACCATCACGTCTGCCCATGCCATATGGCGGGCGAGCTCACGCAACTGCGCGCTGAGAGAAGTCGACGACTCAATCATCACCAACTCCCTGGGAGATCGGCGTTCGCAGCTCGGACAGTGTACGAATGATTCGCTTTGGCCGCACCGGATGGCCTGCAGGCAACCCGGCACCACGAACGTCGATCCAGATGCCGTAAATGCCCTGTCGCTGCGGTTCGGCTACATCCCATTCAAGGTTGTCGCCTACCATCCAGGCCTGTGACGGTGCGACATCCAGCAAGGC
>JAICEG010000552.1 GCA_025924295.1 Vicinamibacteria bacterium | reverse complement strand
CGGTCTGACATCAGCGTCACATCGCGAACTGAAGTCGCATCAGGCTTTTCCACCGAGCCTGCGGTATCTCGGGTCGCATCCCCGTTTCGTCGACGAACGACTCGCGGATCGCGTTGACCTGCACCTTGACCCAGCGGTTCATCAGCCAGGTGCCGCCGAACGTCCACGCATCCTGGCGGAGCGGTGCGATGTGATCGGCTCGCGGACCGAGGGAGGGCGCATCGGATCGATCGGCGCTGTGAACGCCGAGACGTTCAAACCGGGCGGCCGCATCCACCGCTCGTCTCGACCGACGCGGGGACCCGACAATGCGCCACACACCGCTGACGTATCCGCCGCCGACGATGAGATCCGACAAGTCGCCGGTCGAGACAGATTGACCCTCTCGTGTATCGGCCTGGCGGAGAAGTTCGCCTTTGATCGAAAGCCTCCCGGTTGTCCATCGGCCCTCGGCCCCCAGCCGCCGGCGGCGGCCGTTGACGTAGAAGTTCTCGGAGGACAACAGGCCATCGTCGTCGAAGTGGCCCGATAGGCCATGAAGGCCCTCGGGAAGACGGCTCTCTGTGAACGCGATTCCGATGCTCGCGGTGCCGGGCGTCAAGGTGAAGCGCGCGGCGGTGAGCATGACGCCGTCTGTCCCGCCCACGACGAATGGCCGGACTGGAGGCTGGGCGAGCCTGAAGACACCGAGCTCGTACTCGAAGAACCGGCGCGGACCTCGCCCGTGCAGCATGATGCCCGTCTCACGCCCCGGCGAGATGTCAGTGACCGGGGCGGCCCGAGCGATGAAGTCCAGGTCGAATGCACTCGTTGTCCGTTCCATGCTGAACGGCACCTTGAAGTGTCCGGCACGAATGCGCAGGGCGCGGTGCGCACGCACGTCGGCAAACACATCGCGCCATGGCTCGACGTCCGAGAGCTCTCGCTCGATTTGAAACTCGACTCGTTTGAACAGGACGCCATCAATGCCGATTCGACGGTTCCCCCACGCGAGGCGGTCCCGTGCAGCGCCGGACTCTTCCTGGAGGCGAACGTCGGCCTGAACACGAGCGTGCAGGTCTATTCGCACCTGGTTGCCCAGACGCAATGAAGGGCTGCTACCCATCCTGAACACACCGGCCTCGCCGTCTTGTGTCGACGTTCCCTCGGAGGTCTGCTCTTCGGACGCGGTCTGCGCAAGCACCCCGGCAGGCACAGCAAGCGTGACGATGAATGCCCCCGCGCAAGCGAGGTTCCGCGCCCGATCGCTCGAGTTCACCATCTTCACGTCCACGCCAGGATCACGAACAGCAGGCTCAGCCCGGCTAGTGCCAGAGCCATGACGCGAAGTCCGGCGTAGAGCCGGCGCAGCGCGATGTGCTTGGCGTGGTTTTTCAACGCGAGGCTGTGCACCTGCACCGCCAGTTCGGCGTTGAGCTGCGACACCGACACCGTCTGCCATGCCGCCCAGTTCTCGCGCGCCGACCGCCGGATGATGTCCTCGTAGTACCTGATCCCGGCGGGGCGGTCCGGGGTGTCGGCGGGCCAGTCCGAGAGCGCGGGACGAAAACGCCCGGGCCTGAGCGCTTCGATTGCTCCCAGCATGAACGTCAGCACGAGCAGGGCATAACCCAGGAAGAGACCCCCCATCACGTACTGCTCGCCCCGGGACAGCACGGACAACGCGTCCGCGCGTGAGACCACGACGAGCGGTACCGCGTTGAGCGCACCCATCACAATCAGGGCGAAGCGTGCCTCGCGATTGGCGATATCGATAATCTCGAAGGCCTCTTCGCTCGTGTCGACCAGGGCACGATAGCGCTCCCAGGCATCGAGCGTTCGCACCCCATCGTGATGGCGTTTCCACTCCTTCTTCCGGCGCTTGATTTCGTCCGCTGACAGCGGATCGGAAGACTGGTCCGCCATCGGCTGGTCGGCGACCGGCGTAACGAGCTTCATGCCCACTGGTGCGGTTCTCCTTCCCATCCGCCGCCGACGACTTCGTGGCGCCAGCGGTCGGCAAAGGCTTCTGTCTTGAGCCCTATACCAAGAACAACGTTGGGGTTGGGACTTGTGAACGCAGCACCGTCGCCGTGTGGACCGCGTTGCTCACTCGAATTGACATCTGATGCGTGATGCGTGATGATCCTGGCGTGCGCACGACGCTGGACATCGACGATGACGTCCTGCAGGCGGTGAAGGAGCTCGCCGAGG
>JAICEG010000551.1 GCA_025924295.1 Vicinamibacteria bacterium | reverse complement strand
GTGCACATCGTCCGCCTCTTTGCCGGTTCGGTGTTTCGGGCCACTCCACTCTGGACCTTCTACCTCCGTCTCAACGGTGCACGCTTGGGTCGCGGTGTGTACGTCAACAGCCTTGCTGTGAATGACCACAACCTTTTGGACTTTGGTGATCGGGTCGTGATCGGCGACGGCGTGCATCTGTCAGGACACACGGTGGAGCAAGGAGTTGTGAGGACTGCCGCAATTCGTCTCGGTGATGATGTCACCATCGGCCTTGGAAGCGTCGTTGGCATTGGCGTCGACGCGGGTTCTCACTGTCAGGTTGGCGCACTGAGCATGGTTCCGAAATTCTATCGGCTGAAGCCCGACACGACGTACGTCGGCACACCAGTGCGAGTGCTGCAACTGGACGAGAAAGCGTCACCGTATCGAAAGAGCGGGTGATTGAAACGCGCCATGGCTAAGTGGACACCTCACGCAGAAACGGGAGCACGACCTCCAGAAACCCATTGGGGTGGGTCGCGTGTGGAACATGACCCGCTCCCTGATAGGTCACTAGGCGTGCGCGGGCAAATGCCGCAGCGATTCGCTCGACGATGGGCGGGAAGAACGACGCGCTCGCGGTAGCGGTAGTAAATAGGGCTGGTCCATCGAACCGTCGGAGGGCCTCAAGATCGACGACGGACCAGCCCGGATCTCGTAGCTCGTCCGGCCACGTGAGCGCGTTGTTGATGAAGGTGTCTTTGATTGCCTGCGGCAACGTGTTCCACGCACCCGGCCCGAAGGCGACCGTGTCGACGAACATCCGCGTCCCTTCCTCGATCTTTCCCGCCTCGAGAAGAGGGACGATGTTCCGCTCAAAATGCTTCGTCACGCTCGTAGCCTGCTCGCCGACGCCAGGAAGGTTCGTGACCATACCGGTGAGTGGCGGTTGGTGGATCACGATGGCGCCGAGCGCCTCGGGCGCGCGTGCCACCGCCTTCAGCGTGATGGTCCCACCGAACGAATTGCCAATTGCCACCGGCTGGCGGACCTCGAGCCTATCCACAAGGGCGAGTAGATCATCCACATCCTGCTCCGCAGCGCCGGGTGTGGGCGCGGGCCCGCTCTGCGAGTGGCCCCGCCGATCGTACCGAATCACATCGTACTCTCGGGCGAGTGCCGGAGCGACGGCATCCCAGTTGTGATGGTCGCCCCACGAACCGTGCACCAGCACGATCGGAGGCCCGACACCCTGACGCTCGTAGAAGATCTTGATACCGTTCAGTGATTCGGTCGGCATGAGAACCCCTCTCGCACTGCAAATAGCGGACCCCGGCCGAGCCGCGCGCGTCCATGGGCGGAGAGTCGACGTAGTTCACTGCACGGGACTCTCGCGCCCATTCTTGGAACCATCCAACTCGCGCGTCTTCCGGTCAAAGCGCGCCAGTCGATATGGACCGCATCTTGGGTCGAGTGGCTACGCCCGCGACCCGAGCCACGTCGCTCATCCGGCCCTACGGCAGTCAGCTCAACTGCGCCGCCATCAACGGTCCAGGAGTTGATCGAGATGATTTAGTCGTTCGTTGCTGCCCAAGAGCGCGAGAACATCCCCGGCCTGGATCGATTCATCCGCCGCCGGCGCGATGTTCGTCACGACTGTTCCGGCCCCGTCCGATTGACGCTTGATGGCAATCAGGGTGAGCCCGAACCGCGGCCGGAGTTCCAGCTGCTTCAAGGTGCGCCCGACGAAAGTCTGCGGCGCCGGGACCTCTACGATACTGAAGTCGCGCGACAGCTCGATGTAGTCGATCACGTTCGGCATGACCAGGCTGTGGGCGATTCTTATCGCCATCTCCCGTTCCGGGAAGATGACGCGCGACACGCCAAGCTTCTCGAGTATCCGTCCGTGCAACGGCGTCACAGCCTTGGCAACGATGGTCTGGACGCCGAGCTCGCGCAGCTGCATTACAACCAGAAGGCTCGATTCGATGTTCTCGCCAATCGACACGACGGCGACATCGACGTCCTGAATACCAGCGGCACGGAGCGCCTTCTCGTCCGTGGCTTCAATCTGCAGAGCATGTGTGATGACATCGGCCAACTGCTGCACCCGAGACTCGTCGGCGTCTACGCCGATTACATCGTGGCCGAGCTCTGTCAGCGTCAGCGCCATCGCGGAGCCGAAACGACCGAGACCAATTACTCCGAATTGCTTTCGCTTCACCCGTTGCCTCCACGATTCATCCGATGAGGAACTTCCCT
>JAICEG010000550.1 GCA_025924295.1 Vicinamibacteria bacterium | reverse complement strand
GTCGACGACGACGTGCGGAATATCTTCGCGCTCAGCAGCGTGCTCGAGCGCCGCGGCATGAAAGTGCTCACCGCCAGCACGGGCAGCGAGGCCGCCTCGCTTCTCGAACGGTCACCGGGCGTCTCAATCGTCCTGATGGACATCATGATGCCCGAGATGGACGGCTACCAGACGATGCAGAAGATTCGCGAGAATCCGGAACTGCGTCGTCTGCCGATCGTGGCGCTGACGGCGAAAGCCATGAAGGGTGATCGCGAAAAGTGCTTCGAGGCAGGAGCATCGGATTACCTGGCCAAACCGGTAAACACGGAGCAACTGCTGTCCGCGCTGCGGATGTGGCTCCATCGGTAGACGAGGATCGACATGGTCCCAACGACACGCATCGACCGGGTCAACATCCTGCTGGTGGACGATCAGCCATCCAAGCTGCTCACCTACGAAACGATCCTGGGTGAGCTGGGCGAGAACCTGATCAAGGTGAGCTCGGCGAGCGAGGCCCTGCAGTGCCTGCTCGATAACGAAATCGCCGTCGTGCTCGTGGACGTGTGCATGCCCGACCTCGATGGCTACGAGCTGGCGGCGATGATCCGGCAGCACCCGCGGTTCCAGAAGACGTCGATCATCTTCGTGTCTGCGGTGCTGATGACCGACCTGGATCGCTTGCGCGGATACGAGTGTGGGGCCGTCGACTACGTGCCCGTGCCGGTCGTGCCCGCGATCCTGCGGGCGAAGGTCAGTATCTTCGCCGAGCTCTTTCGAAAGACACGGGCGCTGGAACGGTTGAACGGTGAGCTCGAGGAGCGCGTGGCGGAACGCACGTCGGCGCTGGAAGCGACCACGCAGGCGCTCCAGGAGGCGGGTCATCGCAAGGACGAGTTCCTCGCGATGCTTGCCCACGAACTGCGCAATCCGCTGGCGCCGATTCGGACGGCCGTTCAGCTGCTGCGCCTGAAAGAGCTCTCCGAACCGCATCGCAATCGCGCCCGCGACGTCATCGAGCGGCAGGTCGAGCATCTGGTGAACCTGATCGATGACCTGCTGGACGTGTCGCGCATCACGCGCGGCATGATCACGCTGCAGCTGGAGCCGGTACTGATTGGCGCCATCGTGGCGCGTGCCGTCGAAACCGCACGGCCGGCAATCGACGCGCATCGTCACGTCCTCGAGATCGATCTGCCTGACGAATTGATCAGCGTCGAAGGTGACAAGACGCGCCTCGTCCAGGTGATTGCGAACATCCTCCACAACGCGGCGAAGTTCATGGACCCGGGCGGACGGATTCAGTTGAGCGTGCGGCGTGAGGGTCCGAACGTGGCGATCAAGATCTCCGACGTCGGCATCGGCATCGCGCCCGATCTGATACCGCGGATTTTCGAGTTGTTCACGCAGGTGCATTCCAAGTCAGAGCGTGCGCAGGGAGGGCTCGGGATCGGACTGGCGCTCGTCCGCCGGCTCACCGAGATGCACGGCGGCAGCGTGTCGGTCCACAGCGACGGCCCGGGGCGCGGGGCCGCGTTCACCGTGCGGCTGCCGGTCATGGCGTCGCCGCTCGCTGTCCTCTCGAGCCAGCGAAAAGAGCCCGGGGTGATACCGGAGGTCGAACCGCAACGGATCCTCGTGGCCGACGACAATCACGACGCCGCGGAGGCATTGTCGCTGCAACTGCAGCTGGCCGGCCACGACGTCCGCACGGCCCACGACGGCGCGGAAGCCGTCGCCATCGCGCGGACGTTCGACCCGGACATCGTCCTGCTCGACCTCGGGATGCCGAAGATGGACGGCTACGAAGCCGCCCGGGAACTGCGCCTGCGATCGAACGAGGGCCGCCGCCTCACGCTCATCGCGTTGACCGGCTGGGGCCAGCAACAGGATCGCGATCGCACCGCCGACGCCGGGTTCGATGAACACCTGGTGAAACCGGTCGCGGAAGCGCAGTTGTTCAAGGCTCTCGCCGCGGCGGCGGGAAAGCGCAAGACCGAGGCACAGGCCGGCTAGCTGCGATCGTCGCGTTCGAGGAGCTTGACGAGCGTGGCGTGCTCGACCGGCTTCACGATGTGGTGGTCGAAGCCGGACTCCTGCGAGCGGCGGCGATCCACTTCCTGCCCCCAGCCCGTCAGAGCAATCACGACGACATCTTTCCCCCATGGCTGCTCGCGGATTCGCCGGCAGACCTCGAACCCATTGAGCCTGGGTAAGCCGATATCCAGGAGGATCGTGTCCGGACGCAGTCGTTCGGCGGCGTCGAGTGCCGCGACTCCGTCGTGCACGGCATGGGTTTCGTGGCCG
>JAICEG010000549.1 GCA_025924295.1 Vicinamibacteria bacterium | reverse complement strand
GATTGGAAAGCCACTCGTCGCCAGTGCCCTGGCCTACTACCTGGTGAACACCTCGATTGTGGCGACCGCGATCGCGCTCACCACCAGGCGGCCGTTGTGGTCCGTGTGGCAGTCGAACTTCCTGTGGACGGCGCCTAGTTACTATGTCGGTGCAGGCGCGGCTGTGGCCAGTTCGATCCTCTGGCAGACGCAGCAGTGGTGGCTGCTGCCGCTGGCGGCGGCACCCGTCTATCTGACGTTCCGTTCCTACCGGATGTACGTCGAGCGTCTCGAGTCCGAGGAGCGGCACAAGGAAGAAGTGCTCCGACTGCATGGCGACACGCTCGCGGCGCTCGAGGCAGCCCGTCGATCGGAGGAGCGCTACGCGCTTGCCGCCGCCGGCTCGAACGACGGACTCTGGGACTGGGACGTGGCTGCCGATGCGCTCTACTGCTCCGAGCGGTGGAAGCTGATGATCGGACTGTCGCCGAGCGACCGCGTCTCCACGCTGGACGAGTGGCTGGCGCTGGCCGATGAAGAGGACCGTCCCGGGCTGCGCCAGGCAATCGAGGCCCATCAGAGCGGTGACCGATCGCATTTCGAGATCGAATATCGACTGCGTCACGTCGATGGCGGCGTGCGATGGGTGCACTGTCGCGGCATCGCCGTGCGCGACGAGTCGGGACGCGCCATTCGCCTGGCCGGCTCGCAGACTGACATCAGCGAACAGCGGCGGGTCAGGGACTCACTGGCCCAGGCGGCGCAGCACGACGCGCTGACAGATCTGCCGAATCGCACACTGTTCCGCGAACTGGTGCAGCGCACCATCGCCCAGGCCGCGAGTGTCCCCTCGCCCGGCTACGCAGTGCTGTTCATCGACCTCGATGGGTTCAAGCTGATCAACGACACCCACGGTCACGTGACGGGCGACCGCTTCCTCAAGGCGATCGCACGACGTTTGAGCTCGCAGCTTCGCCCGGGGGATGTGCTCGCACGCCTGGGGGGAGACGAGTTCGGCGTGCTCGCGCAGAACGTCAATGGCGCTGACGATGCCTGCGCGATCGCCGAGCGGCTGCAGGAGTCGCTGGCCGAGCCCTTCGTCGTCAACGCGCAGAAACTGCGCGGCGCAGCGAGCATCGGCATCGTGCTCGGTTCGTCACAGCCGAAGTCGGTCGACACGCTCCTGCGCGATGCCGACATCGCGATGTATCGGGCGAAAGCCGCGGGACGCGGCGGCTACGAGCTGTTCGATCCCGACATGCACACGGCGGCGCTGAAGCGACTCACGTTCGAGACCGAGCTTCGCCGCGCGATCGAACGCAACAGCCTGACCGTCTTCTACCAGCCGATCGTGCAGCTGCCATCGTCCCGCATCTCCGGCCTGGAAGCATTGGTGCGGTGGGAACGCGCGGACGGCCGCATGATGGCGCCGTCGGAGTTCATCGCCATCGCGGAGGAAACGGGTCTCATCGTCCCGCTGACCTACCAGGTCCTCTCACAGGCCTGTCACCAGGTTGCGGCGTGGCAGCAGATGTTCGGACGGTCACTCGACCTGTCGGTGAACATCTCCTCGAAGCTGTTCTCGAGACCCGAGTTCATTGACAAGGTCGAGGAATCGATTCGCGAGAGCGGCGTTCTGCCGGGCACCCTGCGTCTCGAGATCCCGGAGAGCGCCCTCATCGACCATTCCGATGTCGTGGGTCACCACTTCAACCGGCTGCGCGGTCTCCAGGTGGCGGTGCACCTCGATAACTTCGGGACCGGTTACGCCTCCCTGAGCTATCTGCAGCGGTACCCAGTGGACGCGCTGAAGCTGGACAAGTCGTTCGTTGCGAAGATGGGCACACCGAGCAACGACGGCGTCGGCGGTGCGATCGTGAAGCTGGCACGGGAGCTTGGCATGGGCCTGATCGCCGAGGGTGTCGAGACCGTCACGCACGTCGAGCAGTTGCGCGCCCTGGACTGCCCGCACGCTCAGGGTTATCTGTTCTCTCGTCCGCTCACGGCCAGCGATATCGTTCCCCTGCTCGTCAGCGAGCTCACCCCCCTCTCGCTGCCGACCGCGTCGTAGGTTCAGAGCTTCCGCAACCGCACGCGTCGCACGGCGTGGTCCCGTCCTTTCTCCAGGATGAGATGCGCGCGTTCGCGTGTGGGCAGGATGTTCTCGCGGAGGTTCACCAGGTTGATCGACGACCACAGACGACGCGCCGTCTCCGCGGACTCTTCTGCGGTCAGTGTCGCGTAGCGATGGAAGTACGACGACGCGTTCTGGAACACCGTCTCGCGCAACGTCTCGAACCGTTCGAT
>JAICEG010000548.1 GCA_025924295.1 Vicinamibacteria bacterium | reverse complement strand
GTGCTGACCTCAAGCCGCGGCGGGCAGATGCAGCCGATCGCGTCGCGGCAGTGGAGTGCCGGGTTCCTGCCGGGCCGTTTCCAGGGCGTGCATCTTCGCGGCAAGGGCGACCCGGTCCTCTACCTGAGCAATCCGGCCGGCGTCGATCGCGGCAAGCAGAAGGACGTGATCGACGCGGTCGCGAAGCTCAACCAGATGCAGAACGCGGTGGTGGACGACCCCGAGATCGCCACGCGGGTCGCGCAGTACGAGATGGCGTTCAAGATGCAGACGAGCGTTCCCGGTTTGCTCGACACGAGCCAGGAGCCTCCCCATGTGCTGGAGTTGTACGGGGCGAAACCTGGCGACGGTTCATTTGCGTCGAACTGCCTCCTGGCGCGGCGGTTGGCGGAGCGAGGCGTACGGTTCATTCAGCTCTATCACCGCGACTGGGATCATCACAGCGACGTGAGGAACAACGTCGTCTTGAAGGCTCAGGAGGTCGACAAAGCAACCGCGGCACTCATCACCGATCTGAAGCAGCGGGGCATGCTGGACGACACGCTGGTCATCTGGGGCGGCGAGTTCGGCCGGACGCCGATGTCGCAGGGACGCGGCGGTCGCGACCATCACATCAAAGGGTTCTCTTTCATGTTCGCGGGCGGCGGCATCAGGAAAGGTCTGACCTACGGCGCCACCGACGATTTGGGGTATGCAGCCGTCCAGAACCCCGTCAGCGTGCACGATTGTCACGCGACGATGATGCATCTGCTCGGCGTGGACGCATCAAAGCTCGCGGTGAAGTATCAGGGCCTGGACGTCCGCCTCACCGGCGCGCAAGGTGGCACCGTCGTCCGCGACATCATCGCGTAGCGCTCAGGGTTCCTGGTCCGGCTGTTTTTGAAACATCGCTGTGCCGGTTCGGCCGAAGTAGTCCGAGCGCTCGCTGCGTCGCGCCCGCCACGGAATCGTCATCTCCGACTGGCCCGGTGGTGTCACTTTCACGGTCCCGACGATGTGATCGTTGTCGACCTTGCCGGTGAACTCGTGTCGCGTAAGACCTAATCCATCGAGTGTGATCTTCAGCCCAAAGGTGATGTCGGCGCCGCGCAGGGTCATGCTCTCGAGAACCTCGCGCCGGTCGCCGGTGCGAGCGACACCCTCGGCCGTCTGGAAGTGCTGTTCGACGAAAGACGAGTAGCGAAACTGCTTGCCTGCGACGCTCAGCTCCCACTCCCAGGCCCCAGCAACGCGGGCAGGCACGATCCACATGTAAATGGACGTCCCGTTCAGGTCGACTTCGTCGGGTTTCCAGCTGCCGAGATCCCAGGAGTTGGTGAGCACTCGCGTGCCGGGAGCCGCGCGCTCGAGGATGATCGGCCGCAGCAGGCGCATGAGCTCGGGAAACAGCCACATGGTCACGACGGTCGCATCGCGAAGGTCCGCATCGAACGCGTTACGGTGCTCGAAGTGGACACGGTCTGCCAACCCCTCAGTCTTCGCGCGTTGATTGGATTCCGCAACGAGGTTCGGATCGATTTCGATTCCCAGGCCGCGTACGCGCGGGTTCATGCGCGCGGCTGTCAGGGGTATCAGGCCGTTGCCGGAACCCAGGTCCACGACGACGTCGTCGTCGCGGAGGCGGGCCATTTTCAGCATGCGCTCGACGACCTCCGGCGAGCTCGCAGCGAAGAACGAAAACCGTTCCTGAGATGGCGTCGGCACTTCCGTTACGATCGCCAACAGCGTCACGAGCAGGACACGTCTCAACATTGGTGTTTCTCACCTCACGAGTTAAGGACTGAACCTCGTCTGAGCCCAGCCTCGAGATCGGCGTGCAGCAGGCGATGAAAGAGATGCTCACCGGCTTCGCGACGGACCGACAACCGGCCGGCCTCGTAGGCTCGCGAGCGGAGACCTCGCTGCACGGAAACGCAGATCGAGAGATCCTCCAGCTGGATCTGATGGCTCACGTCGATGCTCGCCCGATTACTGGCGCCGGCATCCGCAGACACGTCGTCGAAGTAGAAGTCGAAGATCACGTCGGTTCTGTCGACACTGCGAGGAATCACCAGGTTGGTATCCATCGCGCGGCCGTAGCAGTTGATCATGAAGTTCGGATAGATCCAGTAATAGAAGGCGCGTTCGCCCTGTCGTGACGCTCCGGTCAGCGGGTCGGCGCCTTCCTTGCCCATCGGACTCGACTGCAGGCAGAAGCGCTCGCCGGTCTCGATGGTGTACTCGCCGAGGTGCAAGACGCTGTCGAGGCCGCGGTGCACGAGCGGGATGTGATAGCCGCCATCGAGGTAG
>JAICEG010000547.1 GCA_025924295.1 Vicinamibacteria bacterium | reverse complement strand
GCCTCCGATCAAGGCCGCCGTTGCTCCAGGCATAAGGGTCCAAAGCGATGAAAGGCGACTACGCGAGTAGGCGAGGTGCGTCCATGATCGACCGAGAACTACAGGAACGAGGAAACAAGCGTCGGGCGCAAGGTTCAGATCTCGGCTCTGGGCAGCCTGACGGGCCCGCACGGGCCGTCGGAGGCTTGTCTCATGCGGTGAAGGGACGCATGATTTCCGTTCGGGAGGCAGCAACCGGGAATCCCCGCTGGAGAACATTGGGTAATATGCCCTGGCCGAATTGGCGGCGATGTGTCGGTCCGCCGACGAGCTTGACCTCGGGGGCAGACATGGCGAATGAAAAGACACGGGCACCGGTGGCGGCCAAGGCTGAAGCGATTGCGCGGCGAATATGCCGAAGCGGTCAAGCAACAAAAGATGGCGACGCACAGGCTCAGACGGCTTCTCGGAGCGGTGGTGTTGTCCATCGGGACGGCGGCGTGTGCTGGCTCAGGTTCCGACGGGTTTGCGCCGGTCTATCTCGAAGGCGCCGACGGCGGGCTGCGGGCCCACATCGTCGGGCGTCGTGACGGCGGGTTCTTCGGCGAAAGTGCCGCGAGCACGCCGCCTGCTTACCACGCGGAGCGTCGCTGGCTCTATGCCATCGCCTTGCCGCGCCTGTCGGTCGAGGTGCTCGATATCGCTGATCCAGCCCGTCCCCGGCTCGTCAATCGCATTGGCTATCTCCACTTCCTGCGCGCTATGTTGTTCGATCCCTCTCACCGTGCCGAAGCCGAACGGTTGCAGCGCCTCGACGAGGCAACGCTCGCGATTGAGTTGCCGCGGCTGATTGGGGAGATAAAGGGCGTCGCCTTCGCCGACGGCGTACTCGCGGTGGCGTTCAAGGCCTTGCAGGAGAACGAGCGCGGGCGCGTGCTCTTCCTCGACGAGTACGGCGACGCCATCGCCGACCCGGTATCGGTCGGCATCGATCCGGATGCGATGGCCTACACGCCGGACGGGCGGAAGCTCGTGGTCGCCAACACCGCCACAGGCGAAGAAGGCGACGACCCAAAGGGCAGTATCAGCATCGTCTTCGTCGGGCGCGATGCGGGCGGGCGTGTCACGACCGACGTCCGCCAGCTCGGGTTTGAGCGATTCAACGATCAGGCGGCACAGCTGCGCAGCGAGGGCGTACGCATCTTCACCCCCGGATCGACCGTCGCGCAAGACCTCGAGCCGGAGTCGGTTGCGATCACGCCGGACGGTTCGACGGCCTATGTCGGCTTCGTGCGCAACAATGCGTTCGCGACCGTCGATCTGAGCCTCGAGACGGTGACCGCCATTCACGGCTTGGGTACACGTGACCTCAACGTCGCCGGGCAAGGTATCGACGCCAGCGACCAGGACGGTGCGATTGCCATCCGGCCCTGGCCGGTTCAGGCCTACTTCGCGCCCGACGGCATCGGCATTTTGCCGGCCGGCGGTGCAATTTATGTCGTGACTGCGAACGAGGGCGATCCCCGCGACTTCGAGGATGCCCGTGTCGGGGAGTTGGTGCTTGATCCCGACGCCTTCCCGGACTCCACTGACCTGCAGCGACCGGCAAATCTGGGCCGGCTACGGGTCACCCGCGTCGAGGGCGATCCAGACGGGGACGGCGACTACGACCGCCTTTACACCTTGGGGACGCGTTCGTTCGCGATCTGGAACGGCGCCGGCCGCTTGGTGTTCGACAGCGGTGATGCCTTCGAGCGAAAGACCGCAGAGGCGGTCCCCGCGTTCTTCAACACTCCTGACGATGCCAACCGTTTTGACGGCCGGAGTTCCGACCGCGGACCGGAGCCGGAACCGCTGGCGGTCGGCAAGGTCGCTGGACGCTGGTACGCATTCGTCGGCTTCGAGCGGATCAGCGGCATCATCGCCTACGACATCACCGAACCCACGGCGCCACGATTCGCTTTCTACCTCAACAACCGCAACTTCGCGGTCGACCCGGCCGCCGTCTGCCAGCGCGACACAGTAAAGACGCCGGAATGCGCCGCAGTCGGCGATCTGGAGCCCGAGGCCTTGCGGTTCATCCCGGCGGAGCAGAGCCCGAACGGGAAGGCGTTGCTGGTCGTAACGCACGAGCAGACGGATAGCGTCACGCTGCTCCAGCTCGACCCTGCGTGAGGGACCTGACGGCGAGACGCACCTTGCAGTAGTGCTCCTGGTACGCCTCGTCTGAGAGTATTCCCGCCAATATTGGGCGCTAGAGGCAGGACTGGCGCGCGCGCGGGGCACTCTAATGACCGCTGGGGGTCATGCGCCGCACGGTCGAGGCTCAGCTCATCTCCGGTACGCGCGGCCCAGGCCTGAT
>JAICEG010000546.1 GCA_025924295.1 Vicinamibacteria bacterium | reverse complement strand
GACGCCAGTCGACACCTATCGCGTGATCAACGCTTATCCACATGATCCCGCCGCTTATACGCAAGGCCTGATCTATCGCGATGGCTTCCTCTATGAAAGCACTGGGCTGAATGGCCGCTCGAGTCTGCGGAAGGTCAGGCTGGACACGGGAGAAGTGATCCAGCAACGTCGCATCGATCAGGCGCACTTTGCCGAGGGTCTGTCGGATTGGAAGGATCAGCTCGTGCAGCTGACGTGGCAGTCCAACGTGGCGTTTGTCTACGATCGCGCCAGCTTCGCGCCCCGCCGAACGCTCTCCTATTCTGGAGAGGGCTGGGGACTGACGAGCGACGAGCGCCGGTTCATCCTGAGCGACGGAACGGAGCAGCTGCGGTTCCTCGACCCGGAGACGTTTCGAGAGATCGGACGCGTCACGGTCACCGACGGGGCGAGGCCCGTTCGCGATCTGAACGAGCTCGAATACATTCGCGGTGAGGTGTATGCCAACGTATGGCATACCGATCGCATCGCCAGGATTTCACCACAGACCGGGAAGGTCACCCGGTGGATCGACTTGCGTGGCCTGATGTCGGCGGGGTATCGCCTCGATCCGGAGGCCGTGCTGAACGGCATCGCACACGACGCGGCCGGCGATCGTTTGTTCGTGACCGGAAAGCTGTGGCCACGACTGTTCGAGATCGAGATCGTCCGAAAGTAAGCCACGTCGTGCTCTTCGTGCTCACGTTGTCTCGGGCGCCTCAGCGACGGCGACCGTCAGGGCTCGAATTTCGCGAGCCCCGGCGCCTTTCAGCACCTGCGCACACGCGTCCAGCGTCGCACCAGTGGTTCTCACATCATCCACGAGCACGACGATGCGATTGACGATCATGGCGTGATGCCGCCGATGCGAGAGCAGTGGCGACAGCGAGAAGGCTCCTCGCACGTTGTGCCGGCGCTTGATCGCCGTCAAGCCGGTTTGCGGAGCTGTCGCGCGCGTTCGCCACAGCGCGTGAACCACCGGCAGTTCCAAACGGGAGGCGAGGTCAGCGGCCTGATTGAAACCCCTCGTGACGTGCCGCCACGGATGCAGCGGCACGGGGACCGCGCAGTCGGCATCTGACAAGAGGTCCGATCCCGCCTGGCGCATCACGGCCCCCAGCCTGACACCAAGAGTGCGGCGCCCCTCGTACTTGAAGGCGTGAATGATGTGGCGCAGAGCGCCCTCGTAACGGCCGGCAGACTGCGACCTGTCGATTGCGCCTGATTGACTGCTGTCGTGCAACGGTCGCGGAACACACGCGACTTCGGCCCAGCAGGCAGCGCACACCGGGCCGCGCGTCGGAGACTCGAGGGGAATGGCGCAGGCAGCACAACGCGGCGCGAGGACCACCGCGATGAGCGCATCGGCCACGTCGGCGAGCGGCCGATTCACCGGCATTGCCAGGACCGGTGAAGGCCGCGACAACGGGAGTCAGGCGCTAGGGCTTCTCGTCGCTGATTTCCGTTCGCTCGGCATTGCCCCAGAGGCGTTCCAGGCCGTAGAACGCGCGGCACTCGCGGCTGAAGATATGCACGACGAAGTTGAAGTAGTCGAGCAGGATCCATTCCGACTTATCGATACCTTCTGCGAGCGCCGGCCGCTCATCGAGCGACTGCCTCAGCGTGTCCTGCACTGAATCGGCGATGGCCGTCATCTGACGGGTATTCGCGCCGGTGCAGATGACGAAGTAGTCCGTGAAGCCGCCGGTCTTGCGCAGGTCGAGGACGACAACATCCTCGGCTTTCTTGTCGCACACCGCTGTCACCGCGGTGGCAACGTCCTTCGGCAACCGCGGCTTCCTGGACTCGCCAGGCTTCCTGGACTCGCTCGCCCGAGTGGTCTTGGTTTTACGCGCCTTAGTCGCCATGCAACTCGCCTACCGCCCCGTAGAGATGATGAATCGCGATGTGCCTGGCGACAGCGGTGGGCACCAGGTCATCGATTGGCTGGCGCGTTCGCAGTCGCGCCCGGATCATGGTGGACGACACATCGCGCGTGCGCGCTTCAACGAGAATCACTCGTGTTGTCCCTTCCGCAGGCAGCATCTGTCCGGTGCGATGCAGGCGGTCGCGCAGCACCGGCGTACGCGCCGCGGCCTCCTCGAGGCCCGTGCCGGGACGTGCGACGACCACGAAATGGGCCCCATCGAGCACGCTGGGGAACTCGCGCCACGTGGCAATTTCTGCGAAGGCATCCGCACCGAGAATGAAGAAAATCTGCGACGGGGTCCATCCCCCGGCATGCAGCGCGCGCAGCGAGTCCGCCGTGTAGGAGTGCCCCGATCGTGTCAGCTCCATGTCCGAGACCCGATATCCGGGCAGTCCCTGAACGGCCAGGGCCGCGAG
>JAICEG010000545.1 GCA_025924295.1 Vicinamibacteria bacterium | reverse complement strand
GGTCTTGCCGCCCTTGCCGACGATCGTGTCGTACGACGCTGACCCGTAGTTGGCGAGCGGGAAATCGATGTACTTGTAGTTGTCCGCGCCAGGGTCGAGCATCGAGCGCATGATCTTGGCCACGTCGTCAGCGTTCCACGCGAAAGTGACCTTGCGGCGATGCGGCTTCTTCTCGATCTTCTCGAGCGCTTCGCGGCCGATGAAGTCGTGATCGAACTTGACGAAGTTGCCGTAGCCAAGCTCGTACGAGGTCATGTAGTAGTCTTCGATGTTGTTCGAGACGAAGCTCCCGGCGAGCGACCCGGTGCCCTCGTAGCTCGACGCCGGCAGCCACTCGCGATACTTCTTCTGCTTCTCGCCCGTGTACACGGCCGGGAGCGGCGACGGAATCCAGCCTGACTCGAGCGTGTTCGACGGATAGGCGCGGCTCCCGACCTGCACGAGGTCGAACTCCTTGCCGGCCTCGACGATAATGTCGCGGATCTCCTCGCCCTCTTCGTAGGGGCCCCAGATCTCGAGACCGGGCGCGCCGGCCATGCCGTGACGAAGCGCGCGCACCTTGCGGCCGCCGATCTTCACTACGTCCATGTTGAAGAACTTGATCTCGGGAATCGGGCCGCCGTTCAGTTTCTCGATCAGCTTGGAGGCCCTGGGCCCCTGAATCTGGAAGCGGTAGTGCTTGCGAATGACGGCCTTGCCTCGCGTGCGTCCCGGCGAGCGGTCGTCCTTCGTGGTCTTGACGTTGAATCCGCCGGTCTCGGCGTGAAACTGAATCCAGTTGGCCGACGGCGCGCGCCCCACAAACAGCAGGCTGTTCTCGGCCAGGTGGAACAGGATGCCGTCGCCGATGACGTAGCCGTCATACGTGCACGGAATGAACTGCTTGGCGCGATCGACGGGAAAGCTCTTGAAGCTGTTGGTCGCCAGATACGAGAACAGTTTCAGCGCATCCGGGCCCTCCACGTGTTGCTCGACCATGTGGTGCGACTGGTCGAACAGGACGCACGAGTCGCGCCACGCGCGCTGCTCGTCGCGCCAGTTGGAGTACTCGGCCGGAACGACCGGATACACGTAGGCGCCCACTGGCGAATTCCGGAGCATGGTCACCGGGTTCCCGACGGTTTTCAGCAGATCTTCCAAACTCTTCATGGTGTCTCAGTGGTCCTCGCTGCACGCGGTGTGAAGTGACGCAAAGGATCTAGCTTATACGAGGTGGTGGCTCGATGTGAATGACGACGTCCACCAGTTGCGGAAACCGGGCCATCAGCCGGTCTTTGACCACGTGCGAGGCGGCGTGGGCCGTCTTGAGCGGCATATCCCCGTCAAGCCACAAGTGCAAATCCAGGAAGGCATAGTCAGATGCGCCCCGGGTCCGGATTTTCTCGCACCCGATGACCCCGTCGACGGACTGCACGACGGCGCGGACATCCGCTTCGGCGATGACGATCTCGTCGCCGAGGATGCGTGACGCTTCCTGCGCGATGCTCCAGCACGCGTGGCCGATGAACCCGGCCACCAGGAGCGCGGCCATCGGGTCGAGCAGCGGGTAGCCCCACCAGACACCGAGCAGGGCGCCCAGCACCGCACCGGTCGTGAGCACGTCGCTGCGCGTGTGCTTCGCGTCTGCCCGCAGCACCTCGCTGTTCAGGCGACGGCTTTCGCGGAGCTCGTACGACACGACGAACAGGTTGATGATCAGCGTGACCGTCATCAGCCCGATGCCTTCCGGGAACACGCGGGGTGTGCCGCCGTTGACGAGACGATCCGCCGCCGCGGTCAGGACCTCGACCAGCACCACGACGAGGAAGACCAGAATGCCGAGCGAGGCCATCGTCTCGTACTTGCGATGGCCGTACGGGTGGTTCGCGTCGGGCGGACGGCGGGCGACCGAGACGCCGACCAGCGCCACGACATTCGATGCCGAGTCCGTCAGCGAATGGAAGCCGTCAGAGAGGATCGACACCGCGCCGGTGTAATAGCCGAGCGCGATCTTCGAGAAGGCGACGAGAAGGTTGAGAACGAGGACGCGATTGAGGACGCGAGTGACTTCGGTGTATCTGTCACTCACGCGCGCAATTCAAAATGCAAAACTCAAAATGCAAACACCGCAGACCCGTACGCTGAGTTTGCATTTTGCATCTTGCATTTCGAATTACCGCGAAGCTCAGAACACGCGCGCCTGCGGGATCGGCCACCATCGCAGCTGCACCCGCCCGATGATGTACTTCTTCGGCACCATGCCCCAGTGGCGGCTGTCGGAGCTGTTGTTGCGATGGTCGCCCATCACGAAGTAGTAGCCTTCGGGGATCACCTGCGGGCCCCAGTCGTCGTGGCTGCGGTACTCCTCCGGCACGTACTCGTCGGG
>JAICEG010000544.1 GCA_025924295.1 Vicinamibacteria bacterium | reverse complement strand
GTTGTAGGTCCGCTTGCCCCAACCGTGGATCAGTTCCTCATCGAAGTCCTTCGTGAACACCTCCTTGCCGAAATTCTGGTTGTCCATGCGGCCGCATTCTGCGTTGGCGTCCGCGCTGACGAGGTCGCAATCGGGTACGAAGTTGCCGCGGCGCGGGTCGCCAACCGGGTAGAAGGAGTCGTTCCACGTCCGCGTCGTCTGCGGTGTTGTGCGGATGAGAGGGTGAAGATCGAGGTCACTGTTGCTGGCGGTGAGGGCGGTCACGTACTTGCCGATGTTGAACTTGACCGCCGTCCTGCCGCTCCCGAAAAGGTCATACGCTGCGGCGACGCGAGGCGTGATGTCCCTCCAGTGAATCTCCTTGGTCGTGCCTGCCGCATAGAAGATGCGTGTCGGCATCAGTTGATAGTCAGGGCCTCCGACCCCGGCGTCCGGGTAGCCGGTGCCGATGCTGTCGAACCGGAGTCCACCCTGAAGCGTCAGGCGCGAACGTGTATACGTGTCCTGCGCGTAGAAGGATGTCATCAGGATGTTGCGCTGATACTTCACCGTGCCCGGGAAGATCGCGGTCTGCGTGAGCTGATTGGGGATGCCGTTGTTGAAACGGTACTGAATGAACGGTGTGTAATTGAAGTATCCCTGGCTTGGGTGGCTGACGTTGCCCTGATAGCCAAACTTCAGGTTGTGCGATCCGGGAATGTACGAAGCGGATGCGCGCATCTGCGCGATAGTTCCGATCTGATGGCGCTCGAACCCCTGTTGGAGCGGCTGGTGGAGGCGATACACTAGGTTGGGAATCCCACCGAACTGCGGACACAGCGTTGCGTTCGAGCACTGTTCAACGACCGAGATCATTGTCTCGGGGTTCGAACCGTCGATGCGCGGCGACGAATTGGCGTACTTGGCGAAGTAGTCGGCCCAACCCGCCTCGAAGAGGAGGCGATTCGTAAAGGGCGATGCCCAGGTGACCGTCTGAATGAAGCCGGGTGTGTAGAGCGTCCGTCCCACGGCCTCAGGCGTTCGGGTGGCCTGGCCACCACCCTCAGCGTTACGCTCGCTGTACTGCTGGGAGTGACTCAAACTGAGCTTGTTGCGCGGCGAGATCTGCCACGTGAAGCGCGCGATGGCGTTCCAATCGACGTTGTCGTTGTAGGCGGGCTTGCTTGTATCGAAGTCAACGACCCACTTCGTGGGATCACCGGCGTTGCGGTTGGAGAACATCCCGGGCACGGTGTTCTCGGCGGTGAGCGACCGATACGTCGCGTAGAACCACAGCTTGTCGCGGATGATACGTCCGCCGCCCATCGGGTTGAACTCGAAGACCTTTCGAAGCTGTTGGGGGGACCGCAGGCCGGCATCCTGTAACGCCTGCGTGTAGTTGCTGCCCTGCATTGAACTGTTCGCACCCGACACGAAGAAGGTGCCGGTGAAGTCATTGCCGCCGTCGCGCGGAATGATGTTCAGGACGGCGCCGGCGGTTTCGGCTTCGCCCAAACCTCCCGATGTGGTCAACACGACCTCTTGTGAGCCGGCGACGTTCGAGATGGCGGCGTTCGAGTTGGCGCCGGCCCATCCGGTGTTGATACCGTCGTGCAGTGTCCGCGAATCGGACGCCCGCCCCCCGTGGATGTTGCCGGCTGTTCCGCCCGTGCCGCCGGTGATACCGCCGGAATCGCCGTTGCTGCTCATCCCCGGAACCAGCGACTGGATGCCTGTCGCGTTCCTCGAGGACGGAATCGCCGCGATGACCTCCCGGTCGACGATGGTCTGGACCCGCGCGCTCTGGACGTCCACAATCGGCGATTCGCCGGTGACCGTGACGGTTTCTTCGAGCGCGCCGACTCGTAACTCGACGCTGACAGTGGCGACGAAGTCTCCACTCAACTCGATGCCCTCGCGTTTCACGGTGTTGAAACCGGGCAGCGTGAATGTGAGGGCGTAACTGCCGGGACGAAGATCGACGATGCGATATTGACCGGTGTCGTCGCTGACAACCGAACGCGTGCGCTCGATCAGGACGGGACTTGCCGCTTCAACCGTGACACCCGGCAGCACTGCACCGGACGTATCCCGGACCACACCTGTGATGGCGGCCTGCGCGAACGCCGCCGCCGGCAGAAGCAGGACCACCGAAAGGACCGCCACCGATCGACTCGCGAAGATACACATCGTGTTCCTCCTCCAATGCGGTAGAACCAGGGAAGGCAGGGAACCGGAAGGGATCGCATGAGTGCCGATACTGGAGATGAACCGGGTGGCGGCGGGGTGAATCGACCAGACGACGACTGTTTAAAGTGGGGTCCGAGTCCTCCAGAGAAGCGCAGGGAGGAAGAGCCAATGACGACCTTCGGCGGGAAGTATACACACTCTGGTTACCCCG
>JAICEG010000543.1 GCA_025924295.1 Vicinamibacteria bacterium | reverse complement strand
TTCCCGATTCCCGATTTGCGATTTGCGGTTTCCGATTCCGATTGATCAAATGTCGCGCAAGTATCTAATCGAAACCCACGGCTGCCAGATGAACGTTCACGACTCGGAGCGCATGGCAGGGCTCCTCGACCAGGCCGGGTACGAGGCCACGACCGAGGATGTCGATGCCGACGTGATCGTCATCAACACGTGCAGCGTGCGCGAGCACGCAGAGGAGAAGCTCTACACGCGCCTCGGCGAGCTCCGCGTGCTTCAGCAGGAGACGGGGCGTAACCCGATCGTCGCAGTGGCGGGCTGCGTTGCCCAGCAGGAGGGCAGCTCGCTGCTGTCGAACACCAACGGCAAGGTCATCGACGTCGTCCTGGGCACTCGGCGCCTGAAGATGCTGCCGCTGCTGATTGACGGCGCCGCCCGGTCACCGTTTCCGGTCGTCGATATCAATCCACTCGACGATGTGAGCTTTCCGCTGGGTGTGGCGCGCCGGCTCGATCCGGTCAGGGCGTACGTGACGATCATCGAGGGATGCAACGACCACTGTGCCTTCTGCGTCGTTCCACATACCCGCGGGCATGAACGTATGCGAGCGAAAGCGGATATTCTCGCGGACGTGCAGGAGGCAGTGGCGAGCGGCCGCCGCGAGGTCCAGCTTCTCGGGCAAATCGTCAATCACTACTCAGCGCCCGATGACCCCTCGTGCGACTTTCCCCAGCTTCTTGCCGACGTCGACGCCATTCCAGGCATCGAGCGGATTCGATTCGCGAGCCCGCACCCGCGTCATACCGGGACACGGCTGATCGAAGCCGTGAGGGACCTGCCGCACGTCTGCAAGCACCTGCATCTTCCCGTTCAGTCCGGGTCAACGCGCGTCCTGCGTGCGATGCGCCGCAGACACACGCGCGAGGACTACCTCGACCTGGTCCAGCGCATTCGCGAGACGATTCCCGGCGTCACGCTCTCGACCGACATGATCGTGGGGTTCCCCGGAGAGACGGCAGCGGACTTTGACGAGACCTTGTCGCTCACCTCGGCGGCTCACTATCACAGCATGTTCTCCTTCAAATACTCGCCGCGGCCCAATACGCTGGCCTCGAAGCGGATGCCGGACGACGTGAGCCCGGAGGAGAAGACGGCGCGCATCGTCGCGCTACAGGATCTGCAGCGGTCTATTCAGACACGACTGCACGAGCAGGCCGTCGGAACAGAGGTCCAGGTGCTGGTCGATTCGGTCAGCCGGCGGCGCGAGCGGGAACTCTCGGGGCGGACGTCAGGAAACACTGTGGTGAATCTGCCGGTGCCGTCCGATACTTCCAGCAACGATGTGGCCGCAGACTGGATCGGTCGAACGGTCACGGTTCGTATCACCCGGTCAGGGCCTCACAGCCTCTCGGGTGAAGCAGTCTCGTGGGCAACCCAGCGGATGGAGACAGGGTCATGCTGATTGAAATGAGCATCAAGGGCTTGATGGTGGACCCGATGGCCGGCACGCCCATCGTCATCCTGAAAGACAAGCAGGGGGAACGAGTGCTCCCGATCTGGGTCGGCGTGCCGGAAGCCAACGCCATCGCGCTGCAGATCGAGAACGTCTCCACGCCGCGCCCGATGACGCACGACTTGCTCCGCAACATCATCACGGACCTCGATGGCCGCGTCGATCGCGTGGTCGTCAGCGACCTTCGCGACAACACGTACTTCGCGATCATCCACCTGACCGTCCGGGGCGAACGCGTGGCAGTCGACGCCCGCCCGAGCGACGCCATCGCCCTCGCGCTCAGGACCCGATCGCCGATCCTGGTGGAGGAGTCGGTCATCGAGAACGCCCGGACGGCGGATTTCACCACCGAGCCCGCGGATAATGAACGACTGCAAAAGTGGCTCGAAAGCCTTGATCCAGAGGAACTTGGCAAGTACAAGATGTAAATTGTCGGCCGGCCGACGTGCTCGTCGGTTGACACACCTGCACCCGGTCCCTACAATGGGCGCACCTCTTCCCGGAACTGCGCTCCGTGCCCTTATCTTTGCCACACGCGACAGCCCAGCCAGCCGCGTGGGACTTTGCAGCGGACAGCCCAGGTGACTCCGACTCCGGAGCCACAGCGGGATGATCGTCGCGATCGCCAACCAGAAAGGCGGCGTCGGAAAGACGACGACGGCGGTCAACCTCGCCGCTGCGCTTGCGATGCGCGGGCGCAAGACGCTCCTGATTGATCTCGACCCCCAGGCGAACAGCAGCATCTCGTTCCTCGATCACGGCGCCATCGCCCGCAGCATGTACGACGCGATTGCCGACCCGGCGTGCGAGCTCGCACAGATCATCCAGCCGGCGACCACCCTCCAGAACCTCTTCGTCGCGCCCGCGCGCATCGCGCTGGCCAAGCTGGAAGCGCG
>JAICEG010000542.1 GCA_025924295.1 Vicinamibacteria bacterium | reverse complement strand
GACGCCGAAGACGACAACGCCGTCTTATGTCCAGTACCAGCAGCCGCCGGTGACACTCGAGGGCGCCGCGATCGGACTGCCGGACGCGCTCGGGTTCACCGTTCGCTTCAAGCTGTTTGATTACGGCGTCATCTCGGTGGCGCTGGCACGGCCTCTTCCAGGTACGTGGGCGGAGGTCGTCGAATGCGGCCTCGCGTTGCAGGACGATCCGCGGCTTGCCTCAACCTGCGAGTCACTGTGCCGCGATCTGATCGCACGCCTGCGACCGGCGCTGACGTCGCCGCACGACGACCTTGTCAGCGAGGACTACATCGTCTACGCGATCAGCGAGCTCGAGGATCGGCCGACGGCGCAAGCCTTGATCGAGCAGCACGGTGATGACATCGTCCGCCTGCTGCGTGGAGAGCGCGAGGCGCTCAGCCGCCAGGAGCGCGAGGAGGTCTTGCGACATCGCATCTCGTACTTCGAGCACGACCTCCTCGTGCCGACATGGAACGCCGTGTTCGTGTACGACAACGACGGAGGCATTGCGGCGGCGTCAGAGATCTTCGAGTTCGCCAACTCGCAGCTCCTGGAGTTTCGCTACTACGACGACCTGCTGGCGAGAGAACTGGCCCGCATCTACGCCGACCTGCAGAAGCCGGCATGGTTCAGGGGTTGGGGTGGGCGACGCTATACGCGAGCCGCGCAGCAGGTCCATGCCCTGTTCATCGACGTCAATGAGCTGACCGATCGAGCGGAGAACGCGCTGAAGGTCGCCGGTGACATCTACACCGCGCGTGTGCTGACCCTTGCCGGCGCGCGACTGGGCCTGGACCAGTGGCGGGCGAGCGTTCAAGACAAGCTGAAGACGCTCGACGATATCTACCGTTTCGCGGTTGAACAGACCGGCATGGCGCGCGGTGAGGCGCTCGAGCTCATGATCGTCTTGATTCTGGTCTTCGAGCTGATCCTCTTCTTCATGGGCATCATGCGCTGACCTCGGCGACAGCTAGTACCGGGTCGTGATGCGCTGCTCGCCTTGGCGAGACACCGAGATGCGCTTGCGGATGGCGGCGACCTCGAACGGTTGCAGTGCCCAGTGGTCTGACTGGTCGCCGGTCAGCTCGTGACGCGACCAGACTTCTCGCATCAAGCCCAGCTCGCCGTGTGTGCTCGTGCCCAGTAGGAGATGCCCGATCTCGTGAGCGATGGTCCGCCCAAGCAGGATGGAGTGGTCGAGTTCGAGATTGCGAGCAAGATGGAGGACGCGATCGACGTACACGGTCGCCAAAACGCCGATCCTCTTCTGCTTGTCGATGAGCGCTTCTCCGAGGCAACGGATGTCGAGGTGTCGGCCTCGTGACTGCATGAATCTAATCAGGAGCTCTCCCGGCGAGGGCGGGGTGTTGCAGTCGCCAGGGCTGCAGATCTTCCAGGTGATTTCGACCGACGCCGCCACAAACGTCGACTGCGCCACGTCGAGGGCGACCCGCAGCGCGTCAGCGCCGATCTCGCTGCTGCTGTAGACACGCGCGGTCACGATGTATGGTGCGGTGAACCGTTCTCGTTTCGTAGGCGGGATCGTCGGGTTAGCCGGAATCGTCTCGACCTCGGGGACGGAAGCTGGCCCAGGGTCTTCGGCCGCCGCGATCCCCGGATGGTGCGCGAGGACAAAAGACACGACGGCCAGCCACTCGTGAACTCGCATGATCTGGATGGAAACATCGGAACCATCCAGGGGCAATGCGATCGGGCACGATCGGCCTGACAGGTATCAACGGCTCCAAGAAGGGACGATTCCGCGCGCATATGCCGCGGTACATGCGAAACCAGGGTCCGAACTGACGAGCCCGGCCGCCGGTCACCAGGCTCGTCACCGGAAACTTTGACCCTTGACCTGCGTCGGACTCGGGTCTAGAGTCCGCCGATACGACGATGGATCCGATAACACGTCGCAATTTCATCAAGAGTGTCATCGCGGCGGGCGCCACGGCGACCTCGGTCGCCTACCTGTTTCGCAGCCCCGGTTCGGTGCTCGGACAGTCTTCCGCCCCGGGTTCGGTCGAACGGCTGATCACGCTCAACGTGAACGGTCAGATGCGGCGGGTGGACGTCATCAAACAGGAAACGCTGGCGATGACGTTGCGCTACAAGCTGGGGCTGACCGGCACCAAGCTCGGCTGCGACCGCGCCGAGTGCGGGGCGTGCACCGTGCTCATCGACGATGTGCCGCACTACTCCTGCTCGGTGCTGACGCACACCGTCAGGTCGCGGGCGGTCGTCTCAATCGAAGGCCTGGAGAGCCCGGCCGGCGAGCTTCATCCCGTACAGCGCGGCGTGCTCGATGAGCAGGGATTCCAGTGCGCCTTCTGCATGCCCGGGTTCATCATGTCCGCCGTCGGCTTC
>JAICEG010000541.1 GCA_025924295.1 Vicinamibacteria bacterium | reverse complement strand
CTGCCATGCTGGTCCCACTCATCCGACGGTAGGCATTCGATCCCTGTCCCGCGACGCGTTCGCTTGGATAGCTGTGGGCGAGGAATGAACCTCCTGCCTCGAGCGACACGATCTTGTTGCCAGGCGCGACCACGTCCGGCTTCGTCGCAAACTCGTACTTCGTCGGCCCCCGTGAGCTGTAGGTCGTGACGGTATCGTCAGTCCGTGCGACGGTATCCCACATGTTCGTCGCGCCGGCTGTTACCGCGTGCGGTGAGTTGCCGGGCGACGTGATGCTCCCGAGCACCTGGTGCCCCTCGGCGTCCTTTCCCAGATTGCCGGCGGAGGCCACAACGAGGATTCCTGACGCCACGGCGCGTACCACCGCGGCATTCAGGGGATCGGTCAGCGATGGCTCGGTCACAGGATGACCCAGCGACAGATTGACAATGCGAATGCCGTAGTTCGCTTTGTGCGCGATGACCCAGTCGAGGCCTGCGATCACGTCGCTCGTACGCCCCGAGCCTTCACGCCCGAGCACCTTGACGCTGATGAGATGAGCGCCCGGGGCGATGCCGCCCTGATAGCGATCAGTCACGGCCGCCGCCGCTTGTCCCTGACCGGCCACGATTCCCGCGATGTGCGTGCCGTGGCCAAATCGATCCAGGGTCGTCGGATCACCCGGGACAAAGCTGACAGCGGCAACGACCTTGTTTGCGAGCGCGGGATGCGTCGCGATGCCGGAATCGACGATGGCGACGCCAACGCCACGACCAGTTACGCCGTGATATTCCTGCAGCCCCAGAAGCCACTGGCTGCCCGCGCGCGTCTGATCGGCCGCGAGCGCGCGATCGGCGACCGACATCGCGGCGCTGACGGGAAGATCGCCCGAGATGCCGAGAATGCCTGGTTCTTCCCGCAGGCGGCGAATACCCTCTGCGCTCGCGAGGAGCACGACGAATTGATCGAGACGCCGAAGTACAGGAAGCGCGAGCCG
The DNA here is from genome assembly GCA_025924295.1 of Vicinamibacteria bacterium. Lineage (GTDB taxonomy): Bacteria > Acidobacteriota > Vicinamibacteria > Vicinamibacterales > UBA2999 > Gp6-AA40. Next base: position 1,445 of record JAICEG010000541.1, on the reverse strand, counting down.
CGCCGCGGCGGCTTCGACATCCGCTCGTGCACCTCGGACAATGACGGGCACAGCCAGTGTCGAGTTGCTGCCAAGCAGAGCTAAGAGGTCAGCCGACAGCGTTGCAAGCTGCGGAAGCTGAGCAGCGATGAAGGTCGTGGGGTGGCTGATCAGGAGAACGAGCGCAGCCACAACGATCGTGAGGCGCATCCGACGAGTCATCCCGCACCCCCTGAATTACGGCGCCAGCCTCGAAGCAAGAACAACTCCAAACGGACGAGCCGTGTAGGAAAGAGCTCGAGCTGCTAGCGACTCGGGATGCTTTGTGACAGATTCAAAATCGCGCTGCGCAGACTTGCCGAATCGGAGGTCGTCGAATCGGAGCCGTAGATCAATAGAGCAGGTTGATATAGCCCAGCAGCAGGCTGGCCGGCCAGGAGCTCCGTGGACCACTTCTCGGCACGAAGTAGTAAAAGGTCTCGTATGGATCGATCGAGCGGGTGAACGTGAACGAGATGGTCGTCGGTGTGGGGTCACCCAACGCCGGAAAGTTCCTGCGGCGCCTGGCATGAAGCCGCTCGTTCCACTGAGAGAGCGTGCGCTGCTGAGGGACGGAGAGCGTGGGATCGAGGATCGAGTCGCCCGCCTGCCAGGCATGGGCCTCGTAGACTTCCAGCATTGCTGAATTCGAGTTCGACCACATGTTGTCCAGCGCCGATCCGAGCAGCGCCGGAGTCTCGGGAGAGTGGTTCGTCTGGAAGTGGGTCAGCCCGCCGACTGCACCGACGTCGGTCACCCATTTGTTCGGGCATCCCGAGCCCACCGCATTCGGACCGAAGGCGTTCTCGCCCTCCTTCGTCAGCGGCATCGGGCAGCCGGTGTCACGCGCGTAGACCGACCGATCCGAAAAGTCCGGCTTCGGCCCCAGGCCAAGATGTGCAATCGCGACATCGTCGCCGTACTCCGCGCGCGCATAGTCGATGATGGCCTGCGTCTGAGCGAACGGACCGACCATAGGGGTGTTGACGCCGGCCGGACAGACTTTCGCGTTCGTCTCATCCAGGTAGCAGCCGTCGTTGTTGACGCGAGGAAAACCGTCCTGAATGAGCGGGTAGCTCATCGTCTTGCCGGGAAAGTCGCTGGCGATGCGCGCCATTTGCTCCTTGTAGAACCTGTACAACCCGTCGGGCGTGTAGCCCGCTTCGGCCCATTCCCTGTTGTTGCAAATGCACCCTGGTCCGGCCTTGCATCCGTTCGGCAAACGGTTCTCTGCCGACCTCGAGTTTGCACCCGACAACTTGACGTAGGCCAGCGATCGCCATCGAGCGCTGTTTTGCTTCAGCACCGAGGCCACGTGCGAGAGCATGTTGAGATAGAGGTCGCGGTAGACGTCATCGGTCGGGTCGCCGTAGGCGTGCGGCTTGGCGCTGCAGGATGGGGAGTCTTCGTTCCAATCGAGAATCACT
>JAICEG010000540.1 GCA_025924295.1 Vicinamibacteria bacterium | reverse complement strand
TTCAGCATCGGCGCGCACGCACACTACCTCGGCAAGCGGATGACGCTGACGGCGACCTTGCCTGATGGAACAGTCAAGACACTGCTGCGTATCGACGATTGGGATTTCTCGTGGCAGGAGAGATACCGCTTCGCGGACTTCGTGTCGTTACCGAAAGGTACGCGCCTGGACGCCGAGATCAGCTACGACAACACAGCCGCGAACAAGCGGAACCCGAGCCAGCCACCAGTCCGCGTTTCGTGGGGCGAGGAATCGACCGACGAGATGGGCAGCATCGGGCTGCAGGTCGTGGCCGCATCGCCCGGAGAGTTGCCGCAGCTCCAGCAAGCGTTCGTGGCCCACGTCCGTCAGGCCGCGTTGACGCGCCCCGGTCTCGGTCAGTTGCTGCGACGACGGTCGCGATGAGTTTCGACCTTCCGCTACAATTCTTCACCCCCTGTTTGGTGATCGGCATGAGGACGACCCGTGACTGCAACTGAGACCACGGGCACAGAAGTGGCCAGGGACGGCGGTCGTCTCATCGTCATCACCGCGCCGCTGACGGAGATCATCGACCACGCCGGTTTCTTCATTCAGATGAGCATGGCGTCGCTGCCGATGTGGCTCGAAGGCGTTCTCAACAAGAAATACCCAAACTGGCGGCGGCTCGAATGCAACGACGATCGCTCGGCCAGGTACATGCCGGCCGGCGCCAGGGTGCTCGAGACGTCGTTGCTGCGTCGCTTCGCGGCCGCTGACGTGGTGTGCTGCTATCCCGATGACGTCGACGCGTTCATCGGCCCGCGGACGCGGGTCGTGGCGGTGTCCACGCACAACCCGCTGGGCGTGACCTTCGCGGCCGGCGTCTACACGTCGATCTTCGGTTCGGCCCGGCAGCCAATCAACTCCTTCTACGCACGGCAGATGTTCGAGCGTATCAAGTCGAATCGCTGGCGATCGTCGTTTCGGGTGATCGTGGGCGGCTCGGGCGGTTGGCAGATCAGCCAGACCGACTCGTACGAGGAGCTCGGTGTCGATTGCGTCGTCGAGGGGCGCAGCGAATCTGAGGATACCTTTGCGGTTTTCGACGGGGCGATTCGGGGCGAAGTGCTGCCGAGGAAAGTCGACGTCAGCCACCCGGTCACACGCGAGGCGATTCTCTTTCCCGACAAGCGCACGACGTTCGGGGTCGTCGAGATGACGACCGGATGCGGCCGGCGCTGCCAGTTCTGCGTGCCGGATCTGAATCCGCAGATCGATCTGCCGCGCGACAAGATCCTCGCGCACGTGCGCGCCAACGTGCGCGAAGGCAACAAGCAGATTTCGCTGGCGACCGAGGATATGTTCATCTGGGGGCAGGTCCACACCTCGACGCCGTTCTATTTCCCCAACCGTGAAGCGCTGCTCGAACTGTATCGGGACGTGGTCAACACGCCCGGTGTGGAGCAGCACGTGCTGAGTCACGCCACGATCGCGCCTGCCGTCGTCGATCCGATCCTGATCGAGCGGCTATCGGAAAGTCTGCTCGACAAGAGTCCGATTCACCTGCCCTACCTGAGCACGCATCCGAGGCACAAGGCGCTCGTGCCTTTGATCGGGCTCGAGACCGGATCGGTCCAGACGGGCAAGCGCATCATGCCGAGCAAGGCGGTCCCGTTTCCGATCGACGAGTGGCCGAGCGTGGTCATTCGAGGATTGGAAGTTCTGAACAGGAACAACTGGTTCCCGGCGATGACGCTCATTGTCGGCAGTCCCGATGAATCGGACGACGATGTGCGCGCGACGCTGGATCTGATTTACGAGGTCGAACGCCGGGGGTTGTTCGCGTTCTTCATCCCGTCGATCTTCACGCCGCTCCACGACACACGCATGGAGAAGAAGAAGGGCGTGACCGAGACGCGTCAGCTGACGCCGCTGCAGTGGCAGCTGATGATGAAGTGCTGGAAGATGAATCTCCGGCCCGGTCAGAACAGCTGGTGGGCGCCGACGGTCTGGCGTCTGGGCGCGTTGGGACTCTGGGTCTTTCGGCTGCGCACGATGAACGGTCCGGGGTTCACCTGGCCGCTCTTCATGTTCGCGAGCGCCCTGCCGGAGCGGCTCATGGCCCGGTTAGGAAAGATCTACGAGGGGCGTCCCCTCACGATCAAGAGTCGCAAGGAGCTGCTCGCGACGGTCAAGCCGTCGATGCGACGCTTCCTGCGCGCCGACACCGGCGACATGCCCGACGACCTGGGAGTCGATCAGCCGCGCATGATCAATCTTGTAATGGGGTCGGGGGTCTTTTGATCAGGACACCCCTTTGGGGTGTCCTCTTCAAATGACCCCCGACCCCATTACGGATCTCGTACAAGGCGATCGCTGCCGCAGTGGCGACGTTGACCGAGTCGACGCCGTTAGACATCGCGATACGCGCGCGATGCGTGCACGCCGTCACAGCCGCTTCCGTCAATC
>JAICEG010000539.1 GCA_025924295.1 Vicinamibacteria bacterium | reverse complement strand
GCGTGTGCGCATTCTCGATGCGTTGTCGCGCTCGGAATTGTGTGTCGGTGACCTGGCGCTGCAGCTCGGCGTGAGCGAGTCAGCCGTCTCTCATCAGCTACGCCTGCTTCGGAATACCCGAATCGTCCGGTCGCGCCGAGAAGGTCGAATGATCTTCTATGCGCTCGACGACAAGCACGTGCTCGCGCTGTTCCGGCAGGGCCTACGCCACGTCCAGGAGGGCGGCCGCAGGGCCGACAACTGATGCCAGCGGTTGAGCCACGCCTGTGCACTAACTGCGAGATCCACGCCGAAGCCGTCTTCCGCGTCGAGGGAATGGACTGTAACGAAGAAGTCGTCATCCTTGAGCGCCGGCTGCGTCCCTTGGCCGGCATGGAAGCGCTCTCAGCCGACCTCGTCGGCCAGCGCCTCCACGTCTCATATGACGCTGCAAAGCTGACTACGGCCGCTATCGTCGACGCCGTCGGGCAGACCGGTATGCGTGTCTGGCTCGAGCACGAGGGTCCAGGGGCGTCCGGTCCCGACGTCCGGGTGCGGTTCTGGCTGACGGTTGCCTCAGGTGCGTTCATTCTGGCTGCGCTGGCCGTCAATACGTGGAGTCCCCTGCTCTCCGTTGCACTCTTTGTTGCCGCGACGATCGCCGGTGGCCTCTACCCGACCCGCCGGGCCCTGGTAGCTCTACGGACGCGCACGGTTGATATCAACGTGCTCATGGTCATCGCCGTGGCCGGGGCCATGGTTCTCGGCGAATGGCTGGAAGGCGCGAGCGTGGTCTTCCTCTTCGCCCTGGCGCAATGGCTCGAGGCGCGAACGCTCGAGCGCGCGCGGCACGCGATCCGCGCGCTGGTCGAGCTTTCACCACGAGAGGCCATCGTCCGGCGCAACGGTGTCGAGCACCGGGAGCCTGTTGAGTCCATTAACGTGGGTGCCGAGATCGTCGTACGGCCGGGCGACAAGGTTCCGCTCGACGGCCGAGTCGTTGCTGGCCGCGGAGATGTGAACGAGGCACCCATTACGGGCGAATCGCTTCCCGTGGACAAGGGGCCCGGTGACGAGGTGTATGCGGGCACCATTAACGGCCGCGGTTCGCTCGACCTCGAAGTCATCAGGGTGGGGCGCGACACGCGACTCGCTCGAATCATTCACCTGGTCGAGGCGGCCCAGGCGCGGCGTGCTCCGGTTCAATCGTTTGTCGACCGGTTTGCCCGGGTCTACACGCCGGCTGTCATTGCGCTGGCCGGCATCGTTGCCGTCGTTCCCGCTCTCGTGTGGGGCGACCCGGCGACCTGGTTCTATCGATCGCTGGTGCTGCTCGTGATCGCGTGTCCCTGCGCGCTCGTCATCTCCACTCCGGTTTCGATCGTCGCCGCGCTGTCGGCGGCAGCGAGAAACGGTGTGCTCATCAAAGGTGGAGCGCACCTCGAGCGGCTCGCCGATATCCGCGTGGTGGCGTTCGACAAGACAGGGACGCTGACACGCGGGGAACCGCGCGTCGGCGAGGTCATTCCCATCGATGGTGAATCCGTCGATCAGGTTCTTTGCGATGCTGCTGCAGTCGAAGCGAGATCCGAGCACGCCCTCGCGCGAGCGATTACCCGGCGGGCGCGCGAGCGTCAGCTGGACATTCCAGCGGCGCAAGGATTCATGTCCACACCGGGCCGGGGAGCCGAGGCGCGCGTCGGTGGCAGGCAGGTGATCGTTGGCAACGATCTGATGCTTGCGTCACGCGGGATCCCGACTCCTGTCGATCCGATCGAATCGCTTCGCCGTGCGGGAAACACCGTTGTGTGCGTTGCCGTCGATGGGCGTATCTCCGGCATTATCGGCATCGTCGATCCGCTGCGCGATACGGCGCGCGAAGCGATCGAGATGCTGCGCTCGCACGGTGTTCGTCGCGTGGCGATGCTGACGGGAGATCATGCACTGACCGCACGCGCGGTCGCGTCGAGTCTGGTGCTCGACGAGGATCATCACGGTCTGCTGCCGGATGAGAAACACGAGCGCGTCCTGGCGATGCGATCCGATGGCGCTGTGCTCATGGTGGGCGATGGCGTCAACGACGCGCCAGCGATGGCGGCAGCAGACGTCGGCGTCGCCATGGGTGCTGCCGCGTCCGATGTGGCGCTCGAGACCGCGGACGTCGCTCTGATGTCTGGAGAGCTGCTGAAGCTGCCTTATGCGCTCCGCCTGGCGCGGGCGACCGTTTTCAACATCAAGACGAATCTTGTCGTTTCACTGGCGCTCAAGGCAGTGTTCCTGGTCACCGCCATGACGGGTACCGCGACGTTGTGGATGGCGGTTCTGGCTGACACCGGTGCGTCAGTCATCGTTGTCGCAAACGCGCTGCGCCTGCTCCGCGCACGATAAATGTAATGGGGTCGGGAGTCATTTGATCAGGACACTCCGAGAGTGTCCTCAACAAATGACTCCCG
>JAICEG010000538.1 GCA_025924295.1 Vicinamibacteria bacterium | reverse complement strand
GGCGGCTGCACTGGTCTCGCGAGTGGCTCAGGCACCGATCGTTCGCGGTGCTGACGAACTGATTGCGGTGGCGCCACTCGGCGATGTGGGCTGCGTCGTTCGTGCGGCGGGCAGGTCGGTGGAACAGGTAGGTCGCCGGCTACGGCAGTTGCTTGGATTTGTGCCGGCACTGCTCGGTGACGATCCCTGGTCGCGCAAATGGTAGGAGTGATGACATGCATCTGACACCGCGCGAGACCGACAAGCTCGTGCTGCATCAGGCCGGGTTTCTTGCGCAGAAACGGCTCGCCAGGGGACTTCGTCTGAACTACGTCGAAGCCGTCGCCCTGATTTCGACGCAGTTACTGGAGTTCATTCGCGATGGCCGGTCGGTCGCCGAGCTCATGGATCTGGGACGCCGGTTGCTCGGTCGCCAGGATGTCATGGACGGCGTCGACAGCATGATCGACGAGGTCCAGGTCGAAGGGACGTTTCCGGACGGAACCAAGCTCGTGACCGTTCACCATCCGATCGTTGCGCAGAGCGGCGATCTCACGCTGGCGTTGTATGGAAGCTTTCTCACGCCGGCCGCGGCGCGCGGAGGCGTCGGACAGCCGCCGATCGGGCTGGAGGGAATGCCCGGCGGCCGCATGATTCAGGGCGGTGAGATCGTGCTCAACCACGGACGGCCGACGATCGAGATCGAGGTCGCCAACCGCGGCGATCGTCCGATCCAGGTCGGTAGTCATTACCACTTCATCGAAACGAATCGGTCGCTCGAGTTCGATCGACGACGAGCCTATGGGTTCAGGCTCGATATCCCTGCAGGGACAGCGGTAAGGTTCGAGCCCGGTGAAACGAAGACCGTGACGCTCGTCGCGATTGCCGGTGCGCGCGTCATTCGCGGCGGCAACGCGTGGGCCAGTGGACCGGTTACCGCTGCTGCCGATCTCAAGAGCGTTCCGTAACCATGGGCCACCAGATCAAACGACAACACTACGCTGACATCTTCGGTCCCACGACCGGCGATCGCGTGCGGCTGGGCGATACCGGCCTGGTTGCGCAGGTGGAGCACGATGCCACGGTCTACGGTGATGAGTGCAAGTTTGGCGGTGGCAAAGTGCTGCGCGACGGCATGGGTCAGGCTGCCGGTGTTACCGACGAGCGAGCGCTCGATTGCGTCATCACCAACGCGCTCGTGATCGATTGGACCGGCATTCGCAAGGCGGACGTGGGTATCAAGGGCGGACGGATTGCCGGAATCGGCAAGGCTGGCAACCCCGACGTCATGGCGGGCGTCACCGACCGGATGGTCGTCGGCGTGACGACCGAAGCGATCGCCGGGGAGGGGCTGATTCTCACGGCTGGCGGGATTGATTCGCACATTCACTTCATCAGCCCGCAGCAGATCTTCGAGGCGCTGGCGAGCGGCGTCACGACGTTCGTCGGCGGTGGCACGGGCCCGGCCACGGGAACCAATGCCACAACATGTACTCCGGGCGCTCGGCACGTAGAGTTGATGCTGCAGGCCACCGATGCGCTGCCGATGAACTTTGGTTTTCTCGGCAAGGGGAACACGTCACTGCCCGAAGGGCTCGAAGAGCAGATTCGCGCCGGCGCAATCGGGTTGAAGCTGCACGAGGACTGGGGATCGACTCCCGCGGCCATCGACTGCTGCCTGAGCGAAGCCGATCGCTTCGACGTCCAGGTGGCGATTCACACCGACACGCTCAACGAGTCGGGTTATGTGGACGATTCGATCGCAGCATTCAAGGGGCGCACGATTCACACCTACCACACCGAAGGTGCCGGTGGCGGGCATGCTCCCGACATCATCAAGGTGTGCGGCGAGCCCAACGTGCTGCCAAGCTCCACCAACCCGACGCGCCCTTTCACGGTGAACACCCTCGACGAGCATCTCGACATGCTGATGGTGTGTCACCACCTCGACAAGAACATCCCCGAGGACGTGGCGTTTGCCGAGAGTCGCATCCGGGGCGAGACGATCGCTGCTGAAGATGTGCTGCACGATCTCGGCGCCATCAGCATGATGTCGAGCGACAGTCAGGCGATGGGGCGCGTCGGCGAAGTGATCTGCCGCACGTGGCAGACGGCTCACAAGATGCGACAGGAGCGCGGGCGGCTCTCAAGCGAACAAGGCGACAACGACAACCAGCGCATCCGTCGCTACATCGCAAAGTACACGATCAATCCCGCCATCACGCATGGACTGGCGCACGAAGTCGGCTCTGTCGAGGTCGGAAAGCTTGCGGACCTCGTGTTGTGGAAGCCGGCGTTCTTCGGCGTCAAGCCGGAGATCGTCATCAAGGGCGGCTTCATCGCGTGGGCGCAGATGGGTGACGCGAACGCATCGATTCCGACGCCGCAGCCGCTGCTGATGCGTCCGATGTTCGGCGGCTTTGGTGGAGCGAGCGCAGCGACGTCCATTGCCTTCGTCTCGCAGCT
>JAICEG010000537.1 GCA_025924295.1 Vicinamibacteria bacterium | reverse complement strand
TGATCGCGCTCTTTGAGAGGTCTGACACGATTCGAGCGGCGACGTGCGTAGGCTCGCTCGTAAACTGTGAATCGTAATACGATCGACAAACGCTAGGCAGTCGCAGCCGACGTGCGATAGTGTGATGTCTGGCCGCTCGCAAGTCGTTGATTCTAAAGACGGAGAGATGTCCGAGTGGTTTAAGGAGCACGCTTGGAAAGCGTGTGTAGGGGAAACTCTACCGTGGGTTCGAATCCCACTCTCTCCGCCAGTCCTCGAGGCCTGCAAAAATCGACCGGGTTTTGCGAAGGTCCCCGCAGTTCTGATCCAGAGCAGTTTCTCAGAAGCTCGCATTTCCATTCGCTAGGTCGACGTTCAACTTGTGCGTTTCGTGCGATTGGGCGTGTGGCGGCTCGTTCGAATCCCCGACACTGTTTCGCTGTCCCTTGCGCATCTGATGACGACGCATGCGAGGAGTGATGATTGCTTCTGAGTCGTCGCCCAGTGCGGATCGATTCGGCAGAAGGATAGCTCGCTAGATCGCCGTAGCGTGGCGAGCGGGCAGAGGTGATGGGCCGCGCCACGCACAACAAAATCGACGGCAAGGCCTATGGTGCCTTCAGCGTAGCCGCGAAGGCAGAGACTTCGCGGAGGACGTCCGCCTCGTTCGAGAGGAACATGTAGATACTGGCGCCAGGGAGTTCAACGATCCGCGCCGTAGGTACGCCTGCCCGGAGATCGCGTTCCCACCGAGACAGCATGGCGCGATCCGCGGCGTATTGCTGGCGCAGCGCTGCCTCCTCTTGTGCGTTGCGGGGAGGTCGTTCCCTTGCCACATCAGCAAACTCTGGCTCCGACCTATAGAGCGCGAGCACCGGCACGCGAATGTCCGCGAAGTCAGGCTTCGTGCGCGCATCCACCGTGATCGCTCGACGCACGACTGGCGATAAGAGAGACGGGCCGACTGAGCCATCCGGCTGCGCTGTGAAAAGTTGACGCAACTCGGCCTGAGGGAAGGCAACTCCGGCATCGCGTTGCTGCGACCGTCGGTAGGCCTCGAAGGTGCTGTAGTCGGGCGCGGGCGGTGGTTTCACCGAAGGAGGCAGATGCGCGTAGTCAACCACCGGGAGTCCATAGTCATCTGCCGTCATCGTCGGATCCTCGGTGCCCTGGAGGTAGACGAGGCCTCCCAGGCGATCGCTATGCTTGCTGCCCAGTTCCGTCACGACCCATCCGCCGCACGAGGTCCCGACCAGAATGGGTTTCTGCAACTTCAACGACGTTAGGACCTCCAACACGTCGTTTGCCGAACGCGGCACCGAGTAGCCGACGGGCGGCCGGTCGGACGCTCCTAGTCCCCGGCGGGTGACGCCATAGACGCGGAATCGCCGCGCCAGCTTGGGGGCGAAGTCGTCATACACATGAGCCGTGAGATAGCAGCCGAGCAACACGATCGGACGGCCCTGGCCACCCCAGTCGAGAACCTCCAAGCGAACCGATGAATCAACCGTAACGAACCGCGTCTGGTGAGGGGACGGATCCCGCCACTCTGACGCTGATAGGGCAAGCATCACCATCGTCGCAAGCAATCCGATCCAGGTGGCTCCCTGGCTCATCATGACTACTTTGGACACCACCGGCCTGGAACTGCTCCGCGGAAGGTTTGCTCAGAAATGTGGAGGGGCGTGGCTATCGACCGGGCGCGGATCGAGAGCGAGTGGTCGCCTAGTGGCTACGCCTCGCCGCAGGCACTTGCGCAGTTCGGATCTTCGGCCACCATCATCTCCTGATCCACCGACCCACGTCCGGCGCTCGCTGGGATTGCAGCGTGTTGAAGTCCGCGACCGGATATTGAAGAATGGCGGCCCAGGAGACCGTCATGCGCATACGACTCTTGCTGCTTGCCGCGGTTCTTTCGGCTTCGCCGCTTGGCGGCACACGCGCGCAACAAGGACCGAAGGTCCTCCTCCTGTACGACATGGAAGGCGTTACCGATGCGACAAGGCCGCAGGACGTCGGGATGGGCTCGCAAACCTATCCAGCCACGCGGGAATCGCTGACTGAGGACGTCAACGCTGCCATCCGCGGTCTCTTCAAGGCAGGGGCGCGCGAGATCTTGCTCACCGACGGACACGGCAGCGGCAACCCCGACCCCGACTACCTGCTGGAGAAACTGCCGCAAGGCACACGCTTCGACATTCGCACCGCGCCCTACGATCCCTACATCGAAGCGATGGATGACAGCTTCGATGCGATCGTCGCCGTCGCGATGCATGGCAGGGCCGGCGGCAAAGGATTTCTCGCCCACACCTACTACGCTCACACGCGCTGGGTGATGGCCGGCCACGACATGAACGAGAGCATGCTCGTCGCGGCCTCCGCCGCCCGCTTCGATATCCCGCTGATTCTCGTAACGGGAGACGACGTGCTGCGCGAGGAAGTGAAAGCGTTCTCGCCCGCAACCGAGTACGTGACGGTGA
>JAICEG010000536.1 GCA_025924295.1 Vicinamibacteria bacterium | reverse complement strand
TCACGCGCTCGAAGACCTTGGATCGGAAGAGCGGATGGTGGTGCATGGGCAGACGGTTCAGTCCCAACATGCCGAAGACGGCGCCGAGCGCGCTGAAGAGCACGGCGACCTCGAAGGTGATTGGAATAAAGGCCGGCCAGGTGAAAAACGGTTTGCCGCTGATCACGAGGGGATAGGCGCTGGTGTGGACCCACCACTGCAGGATGAAACCGGCCGCGGCTCCCGTCAGGCCCATGGCGAGGACGATCCACGGCAGCGGCGAGCGGGCGAGGCCCATGGCTTTCCCGAGTCCGTGGACCGGGAACGGCGTGTGGGCGTCCCACCGCGTGTAGCCGGCGTCACGAACCCGCTCGCACGCCTGATAGAGCTCATCGGCCGTCGCGAATTCGGCGAGAACGCCGTAGTGGGGACCCTTCGGCAGCTGCGGGATGAGCGGCAACTGAACGTTCCACCTGGACATTCCTTCCGCACTCACCGGTGGGCCGACCACTGGTGCGACCGCGTGCTGCTGGATCTCGCGGCCGTGGCCGCGCTGGACGTGCAGATGCGCCTGCGGCAGGACGGTCTTGACCTCGGCGGTGGCCACCATCGGCAGGAAGCGCACAAACAGGCAAAACATCGTGAAGAAAAGCCCGAAGCTTCCCAGCAGGCACGCCACGTCCCAGACCGTCGGACTGAAGTAGCCCCAGGCCGAGGGCAGGAAGTCTCGGTGCAGCGACGTCACGATGATCACGAACCGCTCGAACCACATGCCGATGTTGATCACGATCGACGCCGCGAACAGGATCGGGATGCTGGTGCGCGCCTTCTTGAACCAGAAGATCTGCGGGCTGATCACGTTGCACGAAATCATGATCCAGTAAGCCCAGGCGTACGGTCCGGTCGCGCGATTCAGGAACGTGAAGACCTCGTACGGATTGCCGCTGTACCACGCGGTGAAGAACTCGGTACCGTAGGCGTAGCCGACGATCGTTCCGGTCAGCAGCATGATCTTTGCCATGTAGTCGAAGTGCCGCAGCGTGATGATGTGCTGAAGGCCGAAGGCCCATCGGCAAATCACCATCAGCGTCACCACCATGGCGAAGCCGGAGAAAATCGCGCCCGCAACGAAGTACGGCGGGAACACCGTCGTGTGCCACCCGGGCAGCACGGAGACCGCGAAGTCCATCGACACGACTGAGTGCACTGACAGCACCAGCGGCGTCGCGAGGGCAGCGAGGATCAGGTACGCGGTCTCATAGTGGTGCCACTGCCGCACCGAGCCGCGCCACCCGAGGGCGAAGAAGCCGTAGGCGAACCTGCGAGCTTGTGTGGTCGCGCGATCGCGCATCGTCGCCAGGTCGGGGAGCAGGCCGACATACCAGAACAGGACAGAAACGGTTCCGTAGACGCTGACCGCAAAAACGTCCCAGAGCAGCGGGCTCCTGAAGTTGGGCCACATCCCCATCTGGTTGGGAAGCGGGAACATCCAGTAGGCGACCCAGACGCGTCCGACGTGGATCCCCGGGAACAACAGGGCGCACATGACCGCGAAGATGGTCATCGCCTCCGCCGCGCGGTTGATCGAGGTGCGCCAGGTCTGTCGGAAGAGGAACAGGATGGCCGAGATCAGCGTGCCGGCGTGCCCGATACCGACCCAAAACACGAAGTTGGTGATGTCCCACGCCCAGCCGACCGGGACGTTGAGGCCCCAGATGCCGATTCCCTCCCAGAACAGCCATGAGACGGCCACGCCGAGAAGGCCGAGCAGCGCGAGGGACGGGATGAAGAAAAGCCACCAGCCGATGGGCGTCGCCCGTTCGACTGGTTCGGCGACGACCTCCGTGATCGCGTGGAAGTCCGGCGAGCGAAGGATCAGTGCCGGATGGCCAGAAACCGGGTTGTCTAGCAGCTCTGCTTCCGACTGGGCCAAGCCGTGTCCTCGCTTCGAGTTGTAGAACGTCGCCGGGCGTACTTTGCTCGGCGTTCCTTATACGTGAAGCCGCCCCGGTCGTCAACGACGCCGGGCATCACGTCGAGGTGTGCCTGCCCCCGCGACATCGTGCAGTGAGAATTGGCGCAGCCTTAACAGGTTCTTGACAATAGGTATCTGGCACCCGCATAAATGCAACCCTTGCCAGCGCATGGTGGCGGGCCGCCCGGTGCTTCCCCCACTTGACGTTGCTCTCACCATGCGTCCTGGCAATCTCCGATCTCCACCAATGGGGACGGGCCCTCCGGGCCGTGGGAGTTTCCCCCGAATCAGCTGCCGGCAGCCCAGTCCGTTGGTTGAAGCAAACGCCTTATTTTCAGTTGGTTAGCTGCCGCCTGGCGCGTGGTTCTGGCCGCGGTATGCGGCTTGCTCAGCTGCATCTTGGCCAAAAAGAGAGATGACTATGATTTCCGACGCGCTCGTGGATTTCCGACGCGCCCGTGTTCTGTTCGCCGCTGACTGACAGCGATTAGGCGCGGATAGAATCGTGAGCGGC
>JAICEG010000535.1 GCA_025924295.1 Vicinamibacteria bacterium | reverse complement strand
GCTATCGGATTCCCGACCGCAACGCGCCAGCGACTTCGCGTTACGCCCGACATTGAGGCAAGGAGTGTACCCGGATTCTCGGCCAGATGCCCTTGCTGAAATTGCTGTGATTTTCGCAGGACTGCCGGAAACGGGAATGGACTGCGTGTCGAAAGATTGACAGCTCCGATCTCAATTTCGTCAGGCGAATGACGACCACGGATGGTGTATCAGGCCGTGAATCGTGATCGGCGGATCGGCGCTAACGTAGGTATCGGCTCGTTGCTGAGGAAGTCGATGATGATTGAATTGCAGAGCTCGGCCTTCTCGACCAGCAACCCGTGTGACGTGCCCGGGACGATCGCCAGTTCGGCGTTGGGCAATCCCCGGTAAAGCGCCAGCACGTGCTCCAGCCCCACCTCATCATCGTCGCCCATCATGACGAGCGATCGCGATGTCACGCGCGACAGATCGTCAGGGGTCAGCGCGGGTTCCGTCAGATGCAGCCGCGCGAGTTTCTCGACCACGACCGGGAAATGCTCGACCCCGTCAGGTGAGACCTCGCCGTAGCTGGCCGCCATGAAGTCTGGCGGCGCGGCGCTGCTGTCGATCACCCCCGGAAGCCAGCCGTTGTGATGGAACACGCCCGCGACGAACACCAGGTGAGAGACGAGATCCGGCCGACGCAACGCAACGAGCAGCGCCACGATGGCGCCATCGCTGCAGCCGAGCAGCCGGGCAGAACCGCCAACGACCTTCTCCAGGAAGTGGATCGTGTCATCGGCCATCAGATCGAAGCTGATTGGCCCGACGTCGGGCGTGTGGCCGTGGCCGCGGCGTTCGGGCGTGTAGGTGCGGAACCTCGCGGCAAGCGCCCCGAGATTCGGCCCAAACGCCCGCGAGTCGACCAGTCCAGGATGCAGCAGGACGAGAGGTTCACCGGCTCCGTGTGCGTCGTACCACGTGTGCACACCGTTCACGTCCACATAGCTCGCCACGTCAACACCTCATGGCGAGACTATCTCACTCGTCGACGCGCTTGGGCCGCATATTCGCGGCAAGGATGCGCTTCCGCAGACGAATCGTCTTCGGCGTCACCTCCACCAGCTCATCGTCGTTGATGAACTCGATCGCCTGCTCGAGGCTCAGTTGCCGCGGCGGGATCAGGCGAATGGCTTCATCGGCCGTCGAGGCGCGCATGTTCGTCTGCTTTTTTTCCTTGGTGACGTTGACGTCCATGTCGTTGGGCCGCGAGTTCTCGCCGATGATCATCCCTTCATAGACGTTGGTTCCCGGCTCGACGAAGATCTCGCCACGCTCCTGAAGGTTGTAGATCGCGTAGGCGGTCGCCACGCCCTGGCGATCGGCCACCAGTGCCCCGGTCGTGCGCGCCGGAATCGCACCGTGCCAGGGCTCCCACCCCGCGAACAGGTGGTTCATGATGCCGGTGCCCTTGGTGTCGGTGAGGAACTGCGACCGGAAGCCGATGAGACCGCGAGTCGGGATGCGGAACTCGAGCCTGACACGACCACTGCCGTGGTTGACCATCTTGCTGATGATCCCGCGTCGCGTCCCGGCCTGCGCAATCACCACGCCCTGATAGTCTTCCGGGACGTCGATCACGAGATCCTCGACCGGCTCCACGCGAACGCCATTGATCTCGCGCGTCACGATATCGGGCCGCGAGACCTGCACCTCGTAGCCTTCACGCCGCATCATCTCGATCAGAATCGACAGCTGCAGCTCTCCCCTGCCGATGACCTTCATCAGCTCCGGGGAGTCAGTCTCTTCAACACGCACCGACACGTTTCCGAGCAGCTCGCGAGCCAGACGATCGCGCAGATTGCGCGAGGTGACGTACTGACCATCCCGCCCGGCCATCGGCGACGTGTTGACGCCGAAGATCATCGAGACCGTCGGTTCATCGATGGCAATAGGAGGGATCCGGACGCGTTTCTCGAGATCCGCGATCGTTTCACCGATGGTGATGTCCTCGATGCCCGCCAGGCAGACAATATCTCCGGCGGCGCCCTGCTCGATCTCGACGCGCTTCAACCCGTCAAACGCGAACAGCTTGGTCACCTTTGTCTGTTGCTCTGACCCATCGAGCTTGAGGACCGCAACCGGATCGTTGAGCCGGACGCGGCCGTTGAAGATACGACCGATCGCGATGCGCCCGAGGTAGTCGCTCGAGTCGAGATTGGCGACAAGCATCTGAAGTGGTGCGTCGGGATTGCCGCGGAGCGGGGGCACATAGTCGGCGATGGCTTCGAACAGCGGCTGCAGACTGTCGCCCGGCGTCGCGATGTCCGTTGTGGACACGCCCTCTTTCGCGTTGGTGTAGAGAACCGGGAACTCGATCTGGTCTTCCGTCGCGTCGAGGTCGATGAACAGGTCGTAGACCTCGTTCAGCACCTCCTTCGGCCGCGCATCCGACCGGTCGATCTTGTTCAACACCACGATCGGCGGGAGGCCACGCTCGAGCGCCTTTCGCAGCACGAAGCGCGTCTGC
>JAICEG010000534.1 GCA_025924295.1 Vicinamibacteria bacterium | reverse complement strand
GGCCAGCAGGTGATCGATTCGTGTGAGGTGCGCGACAAACTGCCGGAACAGGTGTCGGCTGGCGCGTCTTCACAGGGCGGAATCCCGTACAACCCCGCGAACCCGTACTGCCACGTCGCGCCCGGCATCACGACGCGAGCGACGGCTGCGGGTTCCTACATCGTGCCGCGTGCCGACGTGCAACTGTCGTTCGCGTTTACGAGCAGCCCCGGCGTGCCCCTCGAGGCCAGGTGGCAGGTGCCGAGCGCCGTTGCTGCGCTTTCGCTTGGACGCCCGCTTTCAGGGAACGCACCCAATATCCAGGTGAATCTGCTCGACCCGGGGGCGATGCGTTCGCCTCGCGTAAACATTCTCGATCTACGCGTCGGCAAGCTGCTGCGCTTCGGCGACACACGACTGAATGTCGCCGTCGATCTCTACAACGTGTTGAACCTCGACACCGTGATCACGCAGAACTTCAACTACGTTCCCAATGGGGCCTGGCTGGTCCCGACATCGGTGCTGACCGCGCGGACTGCGAAAGTAACGGTCCAGTACGACTTCTGATAGGCCAGCTCTTCCTGTCAGAAACGTCCATGGAGTATTCCTGAGCTTACGGTCGTTCGGTCAACGGCCGAGGTTGGGATACCCTCGTACTGGTATTTCACTTCCATTAGTACGGATCTAGACTCCGGCTGACTTTCGCCGTCGGTTCCATTGGGTGTCCCGGCCACCCAGTTCGCTCAAGCTGATGACGCTGCCCCGGCAAAGCCGGGGGTGCGGCGGGGTGCGACATCGGCAGAAAGCGGATGCTATGCGGAACCAGCTGAACAGGACGCTTCTCGTCCTCAGCTTGCTACTACTCACTCCTGTTGCAACGTCTGCTCAATCGATCATCACGGGAGTTGTTACCGATACTTCAGGCGCTGTTCTTCCCGGTGTGACCGTGGAAGCGGCGAGCGACGTCCTCATCGAGAAGGTTCGCGTCGATGTCACCGATGGATCCGGCACGTACCGAATCCTCGACCTGCGACCCGGAGTTTATAGAGTCAGCTTCAAGCTTCCTGGCTTCAACACATTCGTTCGTGACGCCCTCGAATTGCCAGCCGACTTCGTCTCGACCGTCAACGCCGAGATGCGAGTGGGCACGCTCGAAGAGACGGTGACCGTCACCGGTGAAAGTCCGATCGTCGACGTCCAGAGCGCACGGCGCCAGACGCAGATGACGAGCGAGCTCATCGAGGCTCTTCCGACCGCGCAGGGATACGCGGCCATCGCCACGCTCATTCCGTCGTTCGTCGTGTCCGGTGGCGGCAACAACAACGTGCAGCTGAACACCGGGATGATCGTGTTCGGCGGCCGCGGCGGACGCGGCAACGAAGGCATTGCCCAGACCGACGGCATCGGGACCGGCGCCGCGATCAACGGCGGCGGTGTGTCCGGCTACGGCCGTCTCGACACAACGCAGGAGGTTGTGCTGACGAGCACCGGCGGCCTCGGCGACGTGGAAGTGGGCGGCCCGATCGTCAACCTCGTTCCACGCACGGGTGGCAACACCTTCGAGAACCGCTTCCAGGCGTCCGGCCTGACCGGCGCGATGCAGGGGAGCAACTACTCCGAGGAACTGCGGCTTGCGGGGCTGCGAACGCCGGCCGAGACCCGGTACCAGTGGGATTCGAGCCTGACCAACAGCGGCCCGATCATGCGCGACCGGCTGTGGTTCCTCTACGCCACGAGGTATCAGGGCAACGCGAGCACTATCCCCGGCATGTTCATCAACAAGAACGCGGGTGATCGCACGAAATGGACGTACGACCCTGATCTGAACCAGCCAGCGCAGACGAGCGACGCCGGCACGATCACCCCGACGATGCGCCTGACGTGGCAAGTGTCACCAAAGCACCGCTTCGGTGTGTTCTGGGATGCGGGCAGCTTCAAGATCAATCGCGAGCTGTATCCGGGCCAGGGCAACGCGACCAACGCACCCGAAACGGGAGGCATTCAGCCGGGCAACGGCAGCTCGCGCCTGCAGCAGGCGAAGTGGACGGCGACGATGACGAGCCGACTGCTGCTCGAGGCTGGGCTCGGCACGTATCAACAGAACTGGAACACGCGCGAGCGCCCGGGCAACGATCGCGAACTGATTCGCGTCGTCGAGCAGTGCACCGCGGGGTGCCCGAACAACGGCGGCATCCAGGGCCTCACGTATCGCGCCATGAACTGGAATGCCGACTGGATGTCGCCGAACCGCGCGTATGCGACGGCGACCTACGTCACCGGTGGCCATAGCATCAAGGGCGGTTACCAGGGCGTGCTCCACATCAATATGTCGAACCCGTTCACGAACAATCACAACCTGCAGTACCGGTTCAACAACGGCGTGCCGAACCAGTTGACGCAGAACCTGCTGCCGTACCGGACGGAAGAGCGCACCCGCTACGATGCGTTGTTCATTCAGGATCAGTGGACGCGCGGCAAGATGACGCTGCAAGGTGCACTTCGCTACGACCATTCGTGGAGCTACTACCCGGCGC
>JAICEG010000533.1 GCA_025924295.1 Vicinamibacteria bacterium | reverse complement strand
TCACCCGAGCAGAACGCCGCGCGCCCGAAGTTCGTGTACCTGCCGTTCGGCGCCGGACCGCGGCAATGCATCGGCAACCAGTTCGCGCTCATGGAGTCGCACCTGGTCGTCGCGACGCTGGCGCAGCGCTTTCGCCTGCGCATGGTCCCTGACCACAAGGTCGAGCCATGGCCGCTCATCACGCTGCGACCGCGCTACGGCATGCCGATGGTCATAGAGCAACGGAACCTCTAGTCCGTCCTCCGTCCATGGTTCACGCGGAGGGCGGACCCAAGCACGAAGGACCAGGGACTGGCAATTAGAACGTCGCGAGCAGATACACCGACGCCAGCGATCCGACGACGGCGCCGCCGTAGCAGAGGATCGCAATCAGTTCGTTGAGATGCTTGATCTGCAGGCCATCGTACAGCGTGTATCGAAAGCGATGCGCCGCGTGGAAGAGCGAGACGGTGCAGACGACGACGAGCGCGAGTCGTGTCAGCGGGTGACCAATGACGGCGGCCAGGTGAGTCACCGACGGTGGAGTGAGCCAGCCAAGCGGGAAGGCGACGCCGAAGAGGAACAGCAGCACAGGCAGCACCAGGGCTGCGACGACACCTCCGGCGCTGAACGTCATCCAGAGCAGCGGTTCCGCCGATCGCTTGATCATCTCAGCCTCCGATCAGCAGCCACGCGACGATCGCCGACACGACGACCCACGCCACGTAGTTGGATGCGGCAATCAGCGAACCAGGCACATGTTTGTGGCCGACATGGACCACGAGCGCCTGTGGCGCCAGGTTGAACCAGGTGACCGCGTGAAACGCGACCAGCGCCAGGCTGCTGACGTTCAGTGCCATGACCCACGGCTGCCGGCTCCACTCGAGGAATGCCTCGTACTCAGCGGCCCCTTGACCCGCGGCATAGACGAGCAGAAGCAGATAGACCACTGACCACGCAACGAACAGGCTGCTGATCTCGCGCAGGATGAACGCGAAGTACGACCACTTGCGCAGCCACCAGTAGGTCGAGATATGCGGTCTGAGCCAGCGCGGGTGGTACTCCGTGTAGTGCTCGGCGATGTGCGCCATCACGCCCCCCTCGGCAGAAAGAATGACTTCACCGACTCGAGAGCCGCGTTCAGCTTGTAGCGCTGGATCGCTCCAGCCGGGTTGACGTTCTTCGGGCACACCTTGGTGCACTCACCCACGAACGTGCAGCCCCAGATGCCTTCGTGGTCGGACAGCACCTCGAGCCGCTCGGCCGCACCCTCATCCCGGGAGTCGAGGTTGTACCGCTGCGCGAGTGCGATCGCCGCCGGCCCGATGAATTTGGGATCGAGACCGTAGATGGGACACGCCGAGTAGCACAGCATGCAGTTGATGCACATGCTGAACTGCTTGTACTCGTCCATCTCCTCGGGCGTCTGGAGATACTCACCACTCGACAGCGGCTTCTCCGCGGCGCGGACGATCCACGGCTTGACCCGCACCAGCTTCTGCATGAAGTCGCCGAGATCGACGATGAGATCGCGGATGACCGGGAAATTGCGCAGCGGCTCGACGCGAACCGGACCCGGTGCGTAGTCGGTGAGGAACGTGGCGCAGGTCAGTTTCGGCTCGCCGTTCACGGTCATGCCGCAACTGCCGCAGATGCCCATCCGGCACGACCAGCGGTACGAGAGCGTGCCGTCCAGCTGATCCTTGATGT
This sequence comes from Vicinamibacteria bacterium, assembly GCA_025924295.1. Lineage (GTDB taxonomy): Bacteria > Acidobacteriota > Vicinamibacteria > Vicinamibacterales > UBA2999 > Gp6-AA40. The sequence goes on along the minus strand of JAICEG010000533.1, from coordinate 923 downwards.
GGTTCAGACCGTCGAGCACGACCCAGTCGTTCGGACAGGGCACCTCGAACTCGTCGAAGACCGACTCAGACTCTTGCTCCGGCCGATACCGTGCGACCTGCAGTTTGATCTGTTTCTGCATGGGGGGTTACCTCCCCGTAAACGCGCTCCGCCGGCGGCCATCGGGTGATGCGCACCGGCAAGTACTCGACATCGACGGAACCGTCCGATCGCCGCGCGATCACCGAATGCGCGAGGAAGCGGCGGTCGTCGCGCGCAGGGAAATCGGTTCGCTGATGGGCGCCGCGTGATTCCTCGCGGCGGAGAGCCGACTGCACGATCGTTTCGGCGATGTCGAGCATGCACGCCAGTTCCAGCGCGGCCACCCGCTCGGTGTTGAACGTGCGGCTGTGGTCCTCGATCGCGACGTTGCCTACGCGATCCTGCAGCTCACGCAGACGCCCCACCGCCCAGGCCAGCTTCGCACCGTCGCGATAGATGCCCGCGCTCTCCTCGAGCGTCTTCTGCATCTGGTCGCGGATCTCGGCGATTCGCTCGCGGCCGCCCGTCTTGCCGAGGACGTCCCTCTCGAGACGCTGCCGCTCGTCGTGGACCTGGGCATCGACGTGCGCACCAGTCGGACCCTCTCGCGACGCGTATTCCGCCGCTGCGCGTCCTGCGCGCGCGCCGAACACGAGGAGCTCGGGGAGCGAGTTCGACCCGAGGCGGTTCGCACCGTTGATGCTGACGCAGGCGACTTCGCCGGCCGCGTAGAGTCCCGGCAGCGGCGTCGCGCCATTGATGTCGGTGTGCACGCCGCCCATCATGTAGTGGACGACCGGGCGCACCGGGATCAGGTCCGACACGGGATCGAGATTCTGGTACTTCTGGCACAGCTCACGCACGAACGGGATCTTCGCGTCGATGACCTTCCGCCCGAGGTG
>JAICEG010000532.1 GCA_025924295.1 Vicinamibacteria bacterium | reverse complement strand
CGTGCTGGCGCTGTTCAAGCGGATCGGGATGACCAACTGCCGCTTCGTCGAGCTCGGGTGCGGCATGAACGGGGGCAACTCCGGTTTCCTGGCGAGCGAAATGGGATGGCACGGGCTCATGGTGGACGCGCGAGATGACGCCATCAGGAAGATCGTCATCCGTTTCACCGGTCACAACGTCACGGCCAGGCAGCTGGCGCTGACCCGCGACAACGTGAACCCCTTGATCGAGGAGTGCGGCTTCACCGGCGAAATCGATTTGCTCAGCATCGATATCGACGGCATCGACTACTGGATCTGGCAGGCCATCACGGCCTGCAATCCCCGGATGGTCGCCATCGAATACAACTGGCTGTTCGGCCCGGAGATGGCGGTGACCGTCCCGTACACCGCGACGTTCGATCTCGGCGCCATCGGGTTGCGCAGCTACCATGGCGCCTCGCTCTCGGCGCTGGTGCATCTCGGGCGTACGAAGGGGTACCGACTGGTGGCCACCGAGCGCGTCAACGCCTTTTTTCTCCGCCAGGACGTGGCCCCGGAGATTCAGGAAATCGACGCCAGGCAAGGCTATCGTGCGCCGCTGAACTTCGCAAACGCACGAAAGGTCTTCTCCGATCTCGAACGTAAGGGCCTCTCGTTGACGACGGTCGGACGCGAATAGTTCACACCAGACAGCTCAGTCGAGCAGCTTCAAATACGCAACGATGTCTTCCTTGTCCTGCTCTGTGAGCACGATGGCAGGACCCTGATCGCCCGGCGGATCGCTGACGATCAGGAAGAACTGGCGATAGTGCTCGACGACGTCCTGGAGCGTCCCGGCGGAATTGTCGTGGAAGTACGGAGCCGTCTTGCGAATGCCCCGCAGCGGAGAGATCTTGAACGCGTTCGACTGATCGAACGTACCGGCGGCGATGTCATCGGCTACGCCGGTGACGAGCGCTCGTCCCGGGTCCGGGCTCGTGAGCTCGATGATGCCATCCTCCTGACCATCGAGCACGTCATTCACCTGGTTGCGAAAGACGAACGTGAGCGCGCTCGCAGGGTTTCTCAGCGCCGCGAACTCCGACACGAGCACGGTCTGGAAACGCGAGCCAGGCAGGAGGGGCAGCGGGAGAAACTGATTGGTCTGGTTCAACAGCGGACCGCTGTGGCAACCCGCGCAAGCGCCAGCCTTGAAGTCGGGTGGGTTGACCGAATAGTCGGGCGCGCGGTCCTCGAAGAACCTGCGGCCACGCTTCTCCGTGGCGGTACGGCCCAGTGGCAGCCCAGGGGCAGGTCCACCGAGAGCAAAGATCTCGAGGGCGAATGACGTGAAGAAGCGCGGAGACAGCCGCTGGAACGTCGCGATCTGCTCGAGTTGCTTGCGCTGGACGGGGCGCGCGGCATGTGTGTGCTCGGTGATTGACGCCAGCGCCTGATCTTCGAGCGTCTCCCGCCTGCCGTCCGGCATCAATACCGGATCGAGGGCCGGCGTGTTGAGCGTGGTCGCGATCCCGCGCTTGACCGTCACGGACCTCGCCGTCGGATCGTTTTTCAGCGTGACGTTCGGATGGAGCGGGATGCGCAGCAGGATTGTCGCGTCCGCCAGCATCCGGGTCGCGCGTCGGCCGTCTCCGACTCCGTCGCCATTCTCGTCGTCGCTTCCGTCATCAGCGAAGAGCGGGTCGCGGCGGTTCTTCTTGAATCGCGCCTGTGCGTCCTGCGGGGAAACAGTTCCACTGCCTTCGCTATGGCATGTCGCACAGGTCCTGCCGTTGCCGGCAAACGTCTCGCGCTCGAACAGCCGTCGTCCTTCCAGAAAGTCATGGATCGAGCCGAGCCCTGACGAGGTCGGCTTCCCTTTGATGCTGTGAGCGGGCGGCCGCGATGGAGCGACGGCCGAGATCGGGAGTGAGGCGAGGTCCGCGCGCGTGGGCGTGTTCTTGTACCAGCCGTCGAGCTGAGCGCGATGTTGATGGTTATGCGCCGAGACGCTGGCCAGTGCCCAGAGCACCACAGCCATACACACCGCACCCGCTGGCAAGAGGCGTGGCACGAGCATCGTCGCGAACTCTCAAACGCAGGGGGTCTGGTAATGCTAACAGGTGCGTCGCCGAATGCGGCGTCTCATCTTTGTGAAGTTTGAGTGTCCAACTCGTATCGTTCCAGCGTTTTTCGCAGTTGGTCCGCTTGCCAGCCTTCTGGAAAGCGGCGCAGCCCTTCCTCGATGGCGGCCTTTGCCGCGGCGAAGTCCTCGAGTTCCCAGTAGGCGCGTGACAAGGTCTCGAACGTGAGCGCCAGGTTGTAGGCGCTCACGTCCTGTTCTCGCTCGGTGACCAGCCGCTGAATCAACTCGATCGCCTCGGTCGTGCGACCGGCGGAAACATAGGCCGACGCGAGATCGCGAACCATCTCGCCGGTGCTGTCGCCAACCTTGCAGTTGACACAGTTGTCCACTCGCCGGTCGTAGTCGAAGAACCGCTCGATCGCGAACTCGAGCAGTGTCAGACGATCGTCAGTCTCAGCCACAAACGCCATCAACTGGATGCCTTCCGCGGCCAGGTCGCGATCGCCAGGCCGTGCGATGACACCTTCGTAGACCTGCTTATAGAAACGATGTCGACTGGCCTCGTCG
>JAICEG010000531.1 GCA_025924295.1 Vicinamibacteria bacterium | reverse complement strand
CCGGCCACTCACTCATCGTCGACGGCGGTCTGACCGCCGCCTTCCGGTAACAGACATCACCGTACTGCCGCTCAGTGTTCGTCCGCGTTATGCTGTGGGCCCATGAGCGAACAGCACCCTAGCCGACGGCTGTTTCTGGCGACGCTTGGCGCGGCCGGCGCCGGATCGCTTCTTCACGGTTTGCCCTCCGCCGCACAAACACCTGCGGCAGCCGTGCGCCGGATCGACATCCATCAGCATTTCGTGTCGCCGAGCTTCTACGCCACGCTGAACGCGAAGAACAGCGCGGCCGCACCGATTCCAGGCCTCGCGGCGTGGAAGGGGTACTCGCCCGCCAGCGCCGTCGAAGCGCTCGACCGCGTGGGCATCGCGACGGCCATGCTCTCGATCACCGCGCCAGGGGTCTGGTTTGGCGACGTGCAGGAAGCACGGAAGCTCGCACGCGAGATGAACGAGTACGCCGCGGCGAGGATGGTCTCGGACTACAAGGGGCGTTTCGGGCTCTTCGCGGTTCTGCCGCTGCCGGATGTCGAAGGCAGTCTCAAGGAGATCGAGTACGCGTTCGATACGCTCAAAGCCGACGGCGTCGGACTGTTGACGAGTTACGGGAACGCCTGGCTCGGCGACCCAACCTTTGCGCCGGTGTTGTCAGAGCTCAATCGTCGAAAGGCTGTCGTGTATACGCATCCGACCGACGCGGCCTGCTGTCAGAACATGATCCCGCGCGTCGCGAACCAGATGCTCGAGTACCCGATGGATACGACACGCACGATCGCGAGCCTGATCGTGAGCGAGACGGCCGCCCGCTGCCCCGACGTCCGGTTCATCTTCTCTCACGCCGGCGGGACGCTCATCGGGGTCTCCGGGCGACTTCTGGGCCCTGAGATGACCGCGGACAACCTCGCGAAGCCGGCAGCGCCGAACTCGAGGTTGCATCACCTTCGACGCTTCTACTACGACACGGCTGGATCGGCGAACCCGGTCAACATGCAGGCGCTCAAGACGCTGGTGGGCACATCACAGATCGTCTTCGGCACCGATGCGCCGTTCGTCGCCGGCGCACCCCAGGTCGAGGGACTGCAGCGCGCCGGCTTCTCGCCGGACGAATTGCGTGCGGTGGAGCGCGACAACGCGCTGAAACTGGTGCCGCGCCTGCGATAGCGCGCCGCGCTCGTCTTTCAGGACGCTGCTGGGTTAGACCCGCCGTCGCAGGCGCTTCAACAACTCTGCGAAGTCCTCGGGCAATGGTGCCTCGAAGCGCAGCTCGCGCCCATCGACGGGATGTCGAAACGCCAACCGATGGGCGTGCAACGCCTGTCTTGGAAAGTCGATCGGCCGAATCTCCGCCGGGCCGTACGTGTATCGCTGCTCTCCCACCAGCGTATGGCCGCGCTTCCGCGCCTGGACCCGAATCTGATTTCTCTTTCCCGTCTGCAGACGGACCTCGATGAGCGACGTGTCGGTCAACGACTCGACCACGCGATACTCGGCCACCGCTTCCTTGCCACGAGGGTCAGACGGATGCGTCGCTCGCTGGATGAGATCGCTCTTGTCCCAGACGAGCACATCGCGCCAGGTCCCGGCCGATGGCGACGGGTGCCCATACACGAGCGCCAGGTACACGCGCTCCGGTTCGCGACGGCGGAACTGATCCTTGAGCGACTCCTGCATGGCAAACGTCTTCGCAAAGACCACCAGGCCCGATGTATCACGATCGATCCGATGCACGACGAACGGACGCCGGCGATCGTGCCGCAGATGCGCAGAGAGGAGTGAGTAGACCGATGGTGCCTGGTCCCGGCTGGGGAGCGGCACGCTCAAGAGACCGGGCGGCTTGTTGACGACGAGCAGGTGGTCGTCTTCGAAGAGAATCTGTAGTTGACCAAGATCGACAGGCCTGGCGGGACGCCTGGCACTGCCCGGCCTGTCCATCCAGACACGGATGGTGTCTCCCGCGCGCAGACGACGTGATGCCTCCGCGAGTCCGGCCTCGACATCGTTGACGAACACCTTTCCGCGCTCGAGTGCCGCCACAACACGGCTGCGCGAGCCAAGCCGATCGGCTGCAGCCAGAAACTTGTCGAGCCTGACGTCCTGTTCGTCAGGCCGAACGTGCCACTGAGAACGCTGGGATGCGGCCACAGCTCAGCTGGCGACGTTGCGTTGTCTGCGTGTTGCAGTCACCGGAAATCGTCCTCGAAGTCGCGCTCACGCGAAACCACGAGATTATTCATCGCCGATGAAGGGCCCGTGATCTGATGACCATTCAAGGCACGAGCCTTGCACTCTTGTCCCACGCGAAGGATGCCTATGATCACGATCCTCTGTCGCGGCCGGTACGAGGTTCTCAAAGCGAGCGTCCATGGCGCGGCGCTCGGTGTGGCGGCGGTGTGTGCGGCGTACAACTTTTCGGCGTGGCTGGTTCGACGTCAGAGGCATTCGTGGATCAACGCCCTCGTCTACGGCACGCTCACGGCCTGGGAGCTTCACCACGTTCGCCATCATCTGAATTGCCGCGTCGTCGATAGCGAGTCGACGGACGGGCAACGGGCCGCGTGAGTCACGGGCGCTCGTAGACCATCTCCCCCGCAACGATCGTCTGCCGCACGCTGGTGG
>JAICEG010000530.1 GCA_025924295.1 Vicinamibacteria bacterium | reverse complement strand
GACCGGTGATTTGACTTACGGTCGATACTGCCGGTTCAGCCGTAGCAGACAGACTGCGCGTTTTTGCTAATGATTTTGGAGGCGCCGCCCGGATTTGAACCGGGGGTGGAGGTTTTGCAGACCTCTGCCTTACCACTTGGCGACGGCGCCCTCTGAACTGATTGGTAGAAAAAGACCGACTCGAATCAGCTGGCGTGATGCGCCAGGCAACAGCGTTCGACGAGGCGAGCACGATCTGTCAACTCAGTCTCATACGCACGCGGAGCGGAGTGGGCGTTGGGCCCCACGGAGCGAAGCGTGCCGAGCGGGGCGAGGGGCCCCCGCGAGTAATAAATGGAGCGGGAAACGGGATTCGAACCCGCGACTTCGACCTTGGCAAGGTCGCACTCTACCACTGAGTTATTCCCGCTCGCTTCGAACGCGTACCGTAGCACACGGTCGGGGGGCCCTTCAAGGTCCGACGGGAGGGGGATTGTGTCCGGCTGAAGCCGGACGCTGCGTACACTCACATCACGCGCCCGGCAGCCCGTCAGATCCGCACGGCTCGCAGCACGCGCGTCGCCTCCTCGGGGGACGTCGGGTTGATGTAAAACCCGGTCCCCCACTCGAAACCCGCCGTCCGCGCCAGCTTCGGAAGCAGCTCCACGTGCCAGTGATACACGTCGGTGCCGTGATTCGCGTCGTTGAACGGGGCCGAATGGACGATGATGTTATACGCGGGCCACTCGAGCGCGCGGCCGAATCGAACCACGATCGCCTTCAGCAGGCGCGCCAGGCTCTGGAACTCGTGCCGAGGCGCCTCCTCGAACCGCGCCGCGTGCCGTCGCGGCAGCAGCCACGTCTCGAACGGGAAACGAGGCGCATACGGCGACAGCGCGACGATGTCGGCGGTTTCCTGGACGATACGGACGCCCGCAGACAACTCCTGGCGGATGATGTCGCAGAAGACGCAGCGCTCCTTCGCCTGAAAATGCCGCCGCGCGCCCTCGATTTCCTCGCGAACGAAATCCGGCACGATCGGAAGCGCAATCAGCTGGGAATGAGCGTGCTCGAGCGTCGCCCCGGCGGTCGCGCCCTGGTTCTTGAAGACCAGGATGTAGCGTAACCGGCGATCCTGCTTGAGGTCCAGAACCCGCTCCCGGTACGCGGACAGCACCCGCTCGATCTCGGGCTCCGACATCGTCGCAAACGTCTTGTCGTGATCGGGCGTTTCAATGATCACCTCGTGCGCCCCGATGCCGTTCATGCGATCGAACATCCCGTCGCCTTCGCGATCGAGCCCGCCCTCGACCTGCAGCGCCGGAAACTTGTTCGGCACCACCCGCACGTCCCAGTCACGCGAGTTCGGTGACCCGCCGTTCTGTCGATACGCAAACACTTCGGGCGGTGTCAGCGCTTCACGGCCGGGGCAGAAAGGACACTGGTCGCGGCCCAGGACCGACGGTCGCTCGAAGCGGAAATCGTTGGGACGCTTCCGCCGCTCCGTCGAAATGATGACCCAGCGGCCGGTCACGGGATCTTTGCGCAGCTCAGGCACGATAGTTGTCGTCGGATCCTCGGCCGGTCGGTCTTTCGTCAGCCAACCGCCGCGAATGCATTCTGAAATACTTCAAGAACGGGACGTCCGCCTTCCAGATGGATCGCGACCACGTCGAAGCGGCACGGGCAATCGTCGTACCGCCGCTGCACCACATACTCCGTGGCCAGCCTGACCAGACGCCTGCGCTTCTGCCAGGTCACGCCTTCGGCCGCCCCGCCAAACGCGCGGCCGCCGCGTGTCTTGACCTCCACGAACACAAGCGTCTTCCCGTCGCGCGCTATGATATCGATTTCGCCACCCCGCTGCCGGTGTCGTCTTTCAACAACTGCGTACCCGCGCCGTTCGAGCTCCCGGCAGGCGAGATCTTCGCCGATTTTCCCCAAAGCCAGGCGCGCGTGAGACATGAATAGACCAAGACAGCAAGCGGCCTGCCAACTGCCTCATCTCACGCACTCACGAACAGTACCCAGCTGACACCCGATTCAGTTGTGTCCCTCGACCTCGCTCAGTGCGGCGTCGAAAATCTGCGTTGCCATGTCGGCCTGCTCGATCGTCAGCACGAGCGGCGGCGAAAACCGGATCGAATTGCTGCCGGCGCCCAGAATCAGCAGACCTCGGTTGAAGGCGGCCGTCACGACGGCGTTGCGTTCCTCGGACGCCCGCTCCTTGGTCTCGCGATCGCGGACCAGCTCCACGCCAATCATCAGGCCGCGACCGCGAACGTCTCCAATCAGGCGGTGCTGCTCCGCCAGCGTCTCGAGCTTCGCAGACAAGTGGGCTCCGACCGCCGCCGCGTTCTCGAGCAACCGTTCTTTCAGCAGCTTCAGCGTCGCCAGCGCCGCCGCGCACGACACGGGATTGCCGCCGAACGTGCTCGCATGAGCGCCTCTCGGCCAGGTCATGAGGTCGGCTCGAGCCGACGACACACCCAGCGGCATCCCCGACGCAATCCCTTTCGCCGTGGCCACGATATCCGGCTCGACGCCGCTGTACTCGATGGCGAACATCTTTCCCGTCCGGCCCATCCCGGACTGCACTTCGTCAGCAATCAACAGGATGCCGTGCCTGCGCGTGATGTCACGAAGCCCTCGAAGGAACCGATCGGGCGCGACGACG
>JAICEG010000529.1 GCA_025924295.1 Vicinamibacteria bacterium | reverse complement strand
GGCGAGGAGCTGGTCGTCGGCGACATCCCGGTCGCTCGCGCCGCCGAGACGATGGGCGAGTTGATGCGGCGCCTGCGTCAGCTTGGCATCGAGCGCATCGTCATTGACCGAGGGGTCCACGAGGACGAGATCGAGCAGCTCGTGACGGTGATCGCGCGAAGTGAAGGCAGCGAGGCGACAGCGTCGATCGCCAATCTTCCGCACATCCGCGTCGGTCGACTGGAAGTCGAGGAGCAGGTCTCGGCGTCGAGCGGCGACATCGCAACCTTCCGCAGGCTGTACAACGACGCGGTGAAGGTTGCCGGGGATCTGTGGGAAAGCGCGAAGGTCGAAGGGGCACCCGACGCCGATGCGGCTCGCCACATGGTGGATTCCCTGGCGCAGGCAGTTGCGCAGAATCGGACGGCCCTGCTGTCGCTCACCGCGCTGAAGAACTACGACAACTACACCTTCACGCACATGGTGAACGTGTCGATCCTCACCATGGGACAGGCGCGCGGGCTAGGTATCGACGGTCCCCTTCTGCGCGAGTTCGGGATGGCGGGGTTGATGCACGACATCGGCAAGGTGCAGACGCCGAACGAGATTCTCAACAAACCAGGGAAGCTGACCGATGCCGAGTTCACGATCCTGAAGCGGCACACCATCGATGGCGCGCAGATCCTGCGAACCACACCCGAGATGCCGGCGCTCGCGCCCGTCGTAGCCTTCGAACACCACCTGCGCGCCGACGGGACCGGATATCCGGCTGCAGTGCGGCCGACGCTGAACCTGGGAACGTCGCTGGCTGGTATCGCGGATGTCTACGACGCGATGCGATCGAAACGCGTGTATCAGAATGCTTCCCCGACCGAGCGCATCCTCACGGTGCTGAGAGAAAACGACGGGGCGCAGTTCGATCAGAATCTCGTTCGCCGGTTCGTGCAGTTGCTGGGCATCTATCCGGCAGGAAACCTGGTGCGCCTCGCCTCCGGAGAGGTCGCGGTGGTGCGCAAGGCCTACGCCGCCGATCCCTATCGACCGCAAGTTCGCATCCTGTTCGCCAAGAGCGGTGAGAAGCTCGCGCGCCCCGAGGACGTGAACCTCTGGGAAATCACCGACGGCTCGAATCGGTCGGTCCAGGCGCCGGTGGACCCGGCCGACTACGGAGTCGATCCGCTCGTGTATCTATGATCGACAGCGTAGGCCGGTATCGTTGATCGGCAGCGTAGGCCGGGCCTTGCTCATTAGACCCGGCGGGTCTACACGACAGGACCCGCCCTGCACCGCTACAGAGGAGTCGGGTGAATGGCGTTCAAGCAGCGTGTCCTCGCGGCAGTGCGGCGGATTCCGCCTGGTCGCGTGGCCACCTACGGAGATATCGCGGCCCTGGCGGGATCACCACGAGCCTGGCGGGCAGTCGGCACGGTCATGCGCGAATGTCGCGACCCGGGCACGCCCTGTCACCGGGTCATCGGCGCCGGCGGCGCGCTCGGGGGGTATGGCGGCAATCTTCAGCTGAAACGCGAGCTCTTGCGTGCCGAAGCCATCGAGGTCGGCGTCAAACGGGTGCGCAATTTTTCTTCGATCCGGTGGCAGGGCAGGCGAACCTGATACGTATTTCGCCCGTCTTCTCACTATGTGCCCGGTCCGACTGTGCGTTTTTCGACGAACGTGACTCTTACTGGCCCCTCATGACCAGGGCGATTCCCGGGCAACCCGCCCCAACCACCCGCCCGTCTAACCCTTCAGGAGATGTGAGAGCAGTCGACCTCGAGCTGGCGCAGCGCTGCCGGCATGGCGACGCGGCGGCCTTCGAGGAGCTGTATCGCGCACACGCCGGGCGCCTGTATAACCTGGTTTTCCGGATGGTAGGGTCGGCGCAGGAGGCCGAGGACCTCCTTCAGGAAGTGTTCCTGAACGCCTACCGGAAACTGGGCAGCTTTCGGGGTGACTCGAGCCTCGGCACGTGGCTGTATCGTCTGGCCGTCAACCAGTGCCTCGACGTCCTGCGGGGCCGGCACTCGAAGATGGCGCGAGTCACCGATTCGCTCGACGATGAAGGGGCGGACGAGCCGGTGGCGGCGGCTCCGGTGATACCAACGGCCGTCAGCCGTCTCGACCTCGATAGGGCGATTGCGAGGCTGCCGCCGGGGTGCCGCTCGGCATTCATCCTTCATGATGTAGAAGGATTCGAGCACAACGAGGTGGCCAAACTCCTTGGCGTGTCGGAGGGGACATCGAAATCGCAGGTGCACAAGGCACGCATGAAGCTTCGTCTGATGTTGAGTGGGACCGGGGCATGAGCTGCAAGGATTACGAGATCGCGCTCGGTGATTACGTCGACGGAACGCTCGACGAGCGTGGACGTGTCGAATTCGAGGCCCATCTCGCGTCGTGCGAACGCTGCCGCTCTCTCGTCGTCGACTTCGGAACGATGCGTGAAGCAACGCGTGCACTCGAACCCGCACTGCCGTCACCGCAGGTCTGGACCAGAATCTCGGCCGCGTTCGAGGCCGAACGCGGTTCGACGGTGCGCAGCGGATGGGCTCTTGCGTGGCAGAGGCTCGCAGCATCGGCCGTCGCCATCGTGCTCATCGCCAGCCTGGCCTGGATCGGAAGTGGTCTCTCGCGCATCGACGGGCCGTCCGGACGCCTCGCGTCTACGGCAGTCAGTCAGTCG
>JAICEG010000528.1 GCA_025924295.1 Vicinamibacteria bacterium | reverse complement strand
GGGCGCTCAAGCCGGCTGGACTATGACGGCGTGAGTCGAGCGGTCAAGCGATGGTCCCCGTTCGCGGGCATGGTGTATCTGCATCTGCTGCTCAACGGGCTATCGCGGGCTGGCGTTCTGGAGCCAGATGCGCACTCCTAAGGAATCGATCCGCGAGGCGATCGCTCCCGGGGCAGACATACGGGGTGCGCCGAGGAATCGGGGCGCGCGTGTCAGCATGGCCGCTTTTGTGGCTGGTCTCGCCAGACCCTACCGGCTTGGCTACGACTGGGAGCATTCGCACGCACTCGATCTGTCGGATGCGGGGTTGCGAGCCGATCTCGAGGGCAGAGCGGAGGGCACCGCGGAAAGACTCGCTATCGAATGCTGACCTCATTCCCTGCCGATCTCTACGGCCGGATCGTTGCCGGGTCGCCGGATGCGATCTTGATATGCGATCCCACGGGGATAGTGCGGTATTGGAACGCGGCAGCTGAGCGGGTCTTTGGTTTCGGTCCCGCGGAGGCGGTCGGTGCCTCCATGGAGCTCATCATCCCCGAGCGGCTTCGCGCCCAGCATTGGGCTGGATGGAAAGAGACCATGAGGACCGGCCTCACGCATTACAGTGAGGGCCAATTGCTCGCGGTGCCGGCGACCACGAAGGACGGCCGGCGGATCTCGATCGAGTTCTCGATCCAGCTAGTAAAAGGAGCTGACAATCGAATCGAGTGGGTGGTGGCGATCATTCGCGACGTGACCGAGCGCTATGGTCGTGAGAAGGCAATGCGCGCGGAAGTGACGGCTCTGAAGACGAAGGGCCACTCGTCGCCGCCGAGGACACCCCTCACCGGTTCATCAAACCTGTCAGGACGGGACCAGTAGACGGCCGGGCCAGTGTTCGGCGGCCCGATCGACCCACCAAATCAGTTTTCCCTTCGTGAATCGGATGCCGGCCGCCGGGTAGCTGCTCGGGTCGGGAACACCTGTGAGCACGTGGTGTAGCGCGTGGGCCTTATTCGACCCTGCCACGAGGACGTAGATGTTGGTGGCTCGAGTGAGTGCTGGCAGGGTCAGCGTGAGGCGCAACGGCGAATTGGCTGGTGTCTCCACCGCGGCGACCCAGCGCGTTCGCTCGCTGATCGCTGGTGATCCCGGGAATAGCGAAGCCGTATGTCCTTCTTCTCCGAGCCCGAGGAGGATCAGGTCGAGGTGCGGCCAATCAGTGCCGAAGTAGTTCTTCAGTGTTCGTTCATATTCTCGGGCGTCGGCGTCCGGGGATGACGAGTGCGTCGGCATCGGATGGATGTTCGCGGCCGGACACGGGACGAGGTCCAACAATGTTTCCCTCGCCATCCGGTAATTACTGGCTGGATCGCGGGGCGACACGTACCGCTCGTCCCCCCAGAAGACGTGTATGGATGGCCACGGGATCTGATCTCTAAATTCAGATGCCAGCAAGCCGTAGAAGGTGCGCGGCGTACTTCCGCCACACAGCGCGAGGGAACATCGCCCCGTACTTCGCACGGAGTCGTTGATCGTTCTGACAGCAGCCTCGGCCGCTCGCAGGCTCAGCTCGTTCACGTCAGCAAACACGCGCACATCCTGTTTCATCCTGTTTAGACCTTCTTTACCCGGGCCTCGGCCGCGCCTGCTGCACGACGTGGCATGCGCAACTGCGACAGGATTTTCTCCACGAGCACGGTGGGTGGCGCTGATATATCGACGACGAGAGCGTCGGACGGCTCCTCCAACGCATCGAACTGGCTCGCAAGCATGTCGGCCTTCATGAAGTGGCTCGACCGTTGCGTTAGCCGAGCGCGAATGAGTTCGAGAGAGCCCTTCAAGTACACCCAGGTGATCTTCACGCCTTCGGCCAGGACCGTCCGATACCGCTGCTTGAGCGCGGAGCATGCAACGACCAGATCCTGGCCGCGTTCGAAACAGTCCAGGATACGGGCATGGATGGCGGCGAGCCACGGGGCACGATCGGCATCCGTCAACGGAGTCCCATGACTCATCTTGTCGACGTTCTCGTTGGAGTGCAGTGAGTCGCCCTCGAGAAACGGGCAGTTCATCGCGTTCGCCAGCAACGTGCCGACAGTTGTTTTTCCGGATCCTGCGACTCCAATGACCGCGATGATCACGGGGCACTCCTTCCCACTTCCAACGAACAACGTTCTCTCGGGTCGTACCTCACGCGGTCTGTGCGCGAAGAACGAACCTTTCCATCGCCCGCGCGAAGCCCTCCTCCGTATTGGACGTGGTGACGAACGTGGCGGCGTGCTGGACGTCCGCACTCGCGTTGCCCATGGCAATGCTCAACCCGCTATTCCTGAACATCAGCACATCGTTCGGCATGTCTCCAATGGTCACGATCTGTGCGATGGGTATGGCCAAGAGCGCCGACAGCGCGCTGACCACCTCTCCCTTGTTGGCCTTCGGGTGTGTCACGTCCAAGTAGTACGGTTGGGATAGAGCGGCAGACACGCGTTGACCGAACTGCTGCTGCACCTCTGTGACACAACGGGCCATGGTCTCATCGTCATCGCTCACGCCGACGATCTTGACGACCCGATCCAATAGACCCTCGTACGTGGGCACGACGGTCGGTGGAAACTTGACTGTCCACTCTTCCCGATCCACGTGAGGGCCGTGGCGTGACATGACATACCAATCCTTGTCGACG
>JAICEG010000527.1 GCA_025924295.1 Vicinamibacteria bacterium | reverse complement strand
ATGGCATTCATCCCGCTCAAGTAGCGTCCGGCTTCAGCCGGACTGCACGTAGTGTCCGGCGGCTCGTAGGGCGGGTCCTGCTCTGTGGGACCCGCCGTCTCATCAGATGGCGGTAAAATCGAGACAATGGCTGGCGATTTGGAGCGTGTGCTGCAAAAGCTCGAGGACGCGAAAGAGTTCGCCAGGACCTACCACTTCGAGATGACCGACGATTATCGCGCGCTCATCGCACGGGTCGAGGCAATGCCACGCAACCAGTCTGGCGCCGACAAGAGCGGACGCTGGATAGGCAGCTATGCCGACGCGAAGGCTTGGTTGGCCGCTGTCAAGCCCGCACCGCCGCGGAAGTGACGCACCCTCTCGCCCCGATCGCCCTCGAGTTCGCCGAGCGCTCGGTACGCTACGTCCTCATCGGTGTGTCGGGCGCCAATTTCTACGGACCCGCCGGCCAGGCGGTCTTCACCACGAACGACTTCGATCTCTTCTTTCCTCCCGATCCGGCAAACCTCGTGCTCGCGTGGGAAGCGTGCGAGCAGGCGAAGCTCGACCTCTGGCTTGGGGACGAGCCTCTCGATCGCCCGAGAGATCGCTGGCTGGCCGAGCGGTTCGTCACACAACGCGCGCTCACGCGAGTCACCGGGCCCAACGAGCTTCTGATCGACCTGACGCTGGTGATGGCAGGCTTCGGATTCGAAGCTGTCTGGGCAGAGCGACGGGAGTTTCGGATCGAGGGCGTCCGAGTCCCGACCGCTCGGCTGCTGCACATCGTCGAGTCGAAACAGGCGGCGGGCCGCCCCAAGGATCAACTCTTCCTCGCCACGCACAAAGACGCGCTCGAACAGTTGCTGAAGAAACCGGACCTGAGTTGACCCAACACCTGAATCGAGGCGTCATGACGCGGTTGATTGTCCCAACGGCGTTCTATGGCGCGTGAGTCGAAATGGTGAGGTGCCGGTGCTCTATCGAATCCGCCGCGCGTCGACCGCTACCAGCACCGGTCGACCGCTGCCCTTCTCAATCCGATAGCTGACCCTCGCACGAGACGATGGGCAGCACTCGGTGTCGGTCGGGGTATAGCGCGCGAAGTCAGCCATCAACGAATCGGCACCCGAGATGCGAACGGGACCCACGTCCCCGTCACGATTCCGGGTCATCGTCACTGGCGACACTGTCCCGGCATAGCGTCCACCGACAAACACGAACAGGTTGAAGACCGTCGCTTCGCAGCCCGGAGTCGTTGCGGCAGTCATGCCACCGACGACTTCGATGTCGCCGCGCGAGATCACCTGATCGAAGTGGAGAAACGGCACCCATCCCGCCTTGCGAACGGCATCAGCGGTTGCCGATTTCGCCAATGCACTGGATCCACAGCGGCGATCGAGCACGGCTTGTAACTCAGTGCCCGGCTGCGCAGAAGGAACCCCCTTGTCGACCTCGTTCCAACCTTGCATCGGTGCATCGAGCCAGGACGGCCCGATTTGCGCCATCGCACCGGCAGCCAGGAGTAGCACGAGCGTGAGGAGGCTCATCGGCGTTCTATGACCTCGATGAAGAACCCATCGAGGTCTCGAGTGTAGATCGCGCGAAGCTTCGGGTTGAACTCTGTCCAGGTACCGCTCTGCGCGATCGACCTCACGCCCAGCTGTTTCATCCGGCTCAGCGTCAGCTCGATGTCCTTGAAGACGACCGCCACGTGACCGAACCCGATGTCCTGGAAAACCGGGCGATACGGTGTCTGTTCGACGCCTCGGAACTGGATCAGCTCGAGGCGAATGGCGGACCCCGGAAGCAGCGCGGCTGCCGTGCGGTACTCGGCATCGGGGATACTCCTCAACTGGCTGAAGGCCTCGTTCTTCCGCCAGCCGTCGCCTTCCCAGGTCTGGAGATCCGAACCGATGAAGCGCCGATAGAAGTTCAACGACGCTGCGAGATCGGAAACGACGACCGACATCTGCGCGCCCAGCACGTTGCTCGCCTCCGGCGCAACTGACGGTGGAGCGGGCGTCACCTGCATCAACTCGACCGGATAGCCATCGGGGTCTCTGATCATGATGGCTCTCGCAGTTCCAGCGAGACCGGCTGGAGCCGGAACGGCAACAGGCACTCCGCCAGCGGTGATGATCGCGACACCAGCGGTCTTGGCGGCTTCCAACACCTTGTCGAGATCGCGGACCAACAGGCGCAGGCTGGAGACGCCCGGGTTGACCAGCGCGGGAATGATCTGCCGCCGGTCGATGTTCCGATACTCGAAGGCTTCGAGATAGATCTGACTCTGCGGCTCGGTCGCAGCGGATGCGCCCGGTATCGGCAGGAACGCCGCGCGGTACTCGGCCTGCGGGGGCGCATTGACGAACTCGTTGTTGATCTTGTTGCTGGCGAACAGCCGCGGCTGATTGCGTGCGCCACGCAGTCCAAGCCCGAGGAGATCATGGTAGAAGGCGATGATCCGCTCGAGATCGCCGGTGACCCGGCCCAGATGCCACACGGCAGGCACATCGGTTCCAGCCGGAGCGATACTGCCAGCCGGAGTCTGGGCCAGCGCGGCGGACACACTCAGGACGGTCACGCTGAGTGCTGCCGCGCCCCTCTTGAAGAAAGTCATCGCGTCCTACTTGAGTGGATGGCGCTTGATGAATGCGGCGATCGCTTCGGCGACCGCCCTGGGATCCTCCATCAGCATGGCGTGCGTCGTGTT
>JAICEG010000526.1 GCA_025924295.1 Vicinamibacteria bacterium | reverse complement strand
GCTGAAGCTGCAGACCGGCGTTCAGTTCGCCGACATGCAGGACCAGGCCAACGACGGCGGCGCCTACTCGGGTGTGTCCTGGGTCGCCGGCCTCCGCGTCGGCTGGTGATGTGGTGTCCCGCACTCGTTGAGTCCGGGCGTTCGCCGGACTCACAGCGGCAACAGTCCTAGGGTCGGGCTTTAGCAGGACCCACCACCCGGCGCGGCTGGCCACTCCCCCGTCACGAGCTAAGGTGAGTCTCTCACCGAGACAGGTGATCCCCATCCTCGGGGACCGCCGGACAACCGCGTGATTTCGACGATAAAGCACTTATAGCAATCGACTTTCCCAGGCCAGCCGCTGGCCGCGGCAGATGGCAAGGTGCCTGCACGAGAGCGCTCCCGACGCAGTCAATTGCGGCTCGGTGCGCGTTGCACGTCCGCGACGCGCCCTTCACCGACAGGACACCGATGATGCATCGTGCGATTGGATCGTTACGCCTGCTTCTCGCGGCGCTGGTTCTGCTGTCGCCACATGCAGTGCTCGCGCAAGACAAACCAGAAGAGCGGTCCACGGGTCTGCCACCTCGAATCGATTGGACCTTCAACCTCGACGCCGGCTGGGGCACTTTCGGGTTCGGAAACTCCCTCTTCGACAACCCGAAGGAACCGGTCCCCGAGAACCTGAGTGATCAGTGGTTCGAGGGTTACGTCAAGCCTGCGATCTCCGGGACCTACCGGCTGCAGTCGTCGAGCGAGATCTACGGCAAGGTCAGCCTCGTCGGCGAGCGCACCTACGGCTCGGTCCCGGAACTGTACGGGGAGGACGTGTCCTCCTTCGGTCCAGAGGACCTGTCCATCGGCTGGCGGTCAGGCAAGTCCATCGGCGCCAGCGAAAACCTCGTCGACGTCGCCGTCGGACGCACGCGGTACCGCCTCGGGCACGGCTACCTCCTGTGGGACGGCGCAGCCGAAGGCGGCAGCCGCGGAGGCTACTGGACCAACGCACGACAGGCCTTCGAGTTTGCCGCCATCGGGCGTGTCAAGCCGGGACCCCACCTCGGTGAGTTCTTCTACCTCGACAAAGACGAGCTCGACGAAAACGACAGCGGCACGCGCCTGGTTGGCGGCAACTACGAGTTCACACGCGGCGAGAACACCACGCTGGGCGTGACCTACATGAAGCTCTTCGCGCATGAGGAGTTCCGTCCGGGCCGCGACGGGTTGAACGTCTTCAACGTGCGCGCCTACACGGCGCCAATCACGGCGATCCCCAACCTCGGGTTCGAGTTCGAGTACGCCTCCGAGCGAAATGGCGAGGCGCTCGATTCCAACGCGTGGACGTTGCAGGGCGCGTACACACTTTCCGACGTCACCTGGACGCCGAGACTCTCTTACCGCTATGCCTTCTTCCAGGGCGACGACCCGACGACCTCGGCCAACGAAGCGTTCGATCCGTTGCTCCTCGGCTTCTACGACTGGGGCACATGGTGGCAGGGTGAAATCGCCGGTGAGTACTTCCTCTCCAACTCCAACCTGATCTCGCACCAGGTTCGGGCACACGTTCAGCCAAACGATTCGATCAGCGGCGGCGTCATCTACTTCAGCTTCCTTCTCGATCAACCCCAGGCCGTTGCGCCGACCGTCACCGACAAGGACGTCGCCAACGAAGTGAACTTCTATACGGACTGGAAATTGAACCGCAACTTCACAACCAGCTTCGTCCTCGCATTTGCGAATCCCGGCTCCGCAGTCGAACAGGCCACCGGACGCACTGAGTCGTTCAGATACGGGATGGTGTACCTTGCCTACAGCTTCTGATGCCGTCGTCGGCGCACCGGCGGGACCGAGCTTCAAGTTTCCGACCGCCTACACGATCCTGTTCGCGCTGATCGCCGTCGTGGCAGCCGCCACGTGGGTCGTACCGGCGGGTCAGTACGAACGACAAAAGAACGAGCAGCTCGGTCGTGACGTTCCCGTCCCCGGAACGTACAAGACCGTCGAGCCCACGCCACAGGGGATCACCGCGGTGCTCATCGCACCGATCGCCGGCTTCTACAACCCGGATTCGAATCAGGCCGCGGCTATCGACGTCGCGCTCTTCGTCCTGATCATCGGTGGCTTCCTCGGCGTCGTCACCAAGACTGGCGCCATCGACGCCGGCATTGGCGGTGCGATGGCATCGCTGAAAGGCCGTGAGAAATGGATGATCCCGATTCTCATGGCGCTCTTCGCCGCCGGGGGCACGATCTACGGCATGGCGGAAGAATCGCTCGCCTTCTACGCGCTCATCATTCCAGTGATGATCGCCGCCGGCTACGACGCCCTGACGGCCGTCGCCATCATCATGCTGGGCGCCGGTATCGGCACGCTTGGATCCACCATCAATCCATTTGCCACCGTCATCGCCTCCAACGCCGCCGGCGTTCCCTTCACGAACGGGCTGCCGCTGC
The DNA here is from genome assembly GCA_025924295.1 of Vicinamibacteria bacterium. Classification (GTDB taxonomy): domain Bacteria; phylum Acidobacteriota; class Vicinamibacteria; order Vicinamibacterales; family UBA2999; genus Gp6-AA40. Next base: position 287 of record JAICEG010000526.1, on the reverse strand, counting down.
GCCTCATCATCCTGGGTGTCGGGTGGCTCACCTGTGTGCTCTATGTCATGCGCTACGCCGAACGCGTGCGCAAGGATCCGTCGAAGTCGCTCGTGGCGGACATGGCCGCGAGCAATCGCGCGCACTTCCTCAAGTCGAAGGACGCCGCCGGGACGCCGACGCTGACCGGCGTGCGCACGGTCATCCTGCTCCTGTTCGGCCTGAGCTTCGCCGTGATGATCTGGGGTGTGTCGCGGGGCGGCTGGTGGATGGCGCAGATGTCGGCGCTCTTCCTGGCCGCGTCGATC
>JAICEG010000525.1 GCA_025924295.1 Vicinamibacteria bacterium | reverse complement strand
GTGACACGCGCCCAGGCGGCTACCCTCATCGGCGAACACTTCGGAGGCGCGCAGGTCCAGGGCGACTCGCCGTTCGTAGTGACCGTCCCGGTCGAGCAGTGGCAGACATTCGCGCGCTTCGCGAAAGAGACGCTCGGCTGCCGCTTCTTTTCTTTTTCGACAGCGGTGGACTGGAAAGAGCAGGGCCTCGAGCTCGTCGCGCGGATCGACAACCTGGATGACGGCGTGGCCGTGCTGATGAAGGCGCGACTGGGACCTGGCGTGTCGTCGTGTCCGTCGCTTGTTCCCGTCTTTCGTGGCGCCGACTGGATGGAGCGCGAGTGCTACGACATGTTCGGCATCCAGTTCGAGGGTCACCCGGATCTGCGTCGCATTCTCCTGGGCGATGACTGGGTGGGGCATCCGCTCCTGAAGTCCTACGCCGTCGATACACCGCATCCACCGTACCGGTAATGGCGACCCCTACTCTTTCACGCGTCGAGCTCGACTACTCCGGCGGCGAGCGGCTGACGATGAACATGGGGCCGCAGCATCCGTCCGCCCATGGAGTGTTTCGAGCGATCCTCACGCTCGAAGGCGAGACGGTGGTCGGCGTCGATGCGGTGATCGGCTACCTGCACCGCTGTCACGAGAAACTTGCCGAGACGCTGACCTACGCCCAGTATCCGTCGATTGCGTCGAAGACCGACTACGTCGCGGCCATGACCAGCGAGTTCGCGTACGTTCTGGCCGCCGAGGAGATCGGGAAGATCGACGTGCCGAAGCGGGCGCAGTACCTGCGCGTCATCACTGCCGAACTGCAACGCGTCGCGTCGCATCTGCTCTGGCTCGGCACGTGGTGCATGGACATGGGCGGCGCGCTCGGCGGCGGCGCGACGATCTTCTTGTACTGCATCCGCGAGCGCGAGCTGGTGCTCGACCTCTTTGAATCGCTCGTCGGCGCACGACTGCTCTACGGTTTCTTCCAGGTGGGCGGCGTCCGCTACGACATCCCAGCCGGGTGGGCCGATTCGTGCCGCCAGACGATCGACCTGATCGATCAGCGCATCGGCGAGTACGAGGGGCTGCTCGAACAGAACCCGTTCTTCCTCGCGCGCGCGCAGGGTGTCGGCATCATCTCGCGCGAGTTGGCCGAGGATGTCGGGATCGCCGGTCCGCTGCTTCGCGGTTCGGGTGTGAATTTCGACTTGCGCCGGTCGGCGCCCTATTCCTCGTATCAGGACTTCCAGTTCAACGTACCCATCGAGGCGGTGGGCGACTGCTTCGCGCGCTACCGGGTCCGGATGGCCGAGTTCCGCGAATCGATCCGCATCGTCCGACAGATACTCGATGGCCTTCCCGAGGGTCCCATCTCGTCGCGACCCGGCCTGAAGTCGGTGGCACAGGTGCGCATCCCGAAGGGAGAGGCCTACGCACGCGTGGAAGGACCGCGCGGCGAGGTCGGCTGCTACCTGATCGCGGATGGGAGCGCCAAGCCGTACCGCATGAAGTGGCGCGGCGCATCGTTCTCGAATCTTGCCGTGTTGCCGCATATCATTCCCGGGCACAAGGTGGCGGACGTCGTAGCAATCATGGGTTCGGTGGATCCGGTCTTCGGCGAGGTCGACCGGTAATGCTCGACTTGGTGACGCCGGTCCTCGTGCCGTTCATCGTGCTCAACGTGGTCATCGGGATGGTGACCTATGTGACGCTGCTCGAGCGCAAGTTCGCGGCACGGATGCAGTCACGCATCGGTCCCTACCGGGTAGGCCCGCACGGACTGCTCCAGCCGATCGCCGACGCGTTGAAGCTGATGATGAAGGAAGACGTGGTGCCGACCGCGGCGGATCGCCCGGTGTTCAACCTGGCGCCGATCGTCTTCCTCATCCCGTGCATGTTGATCTTCGCGACGATCCCGTTTGCACCGGGCCTCGGCGTCGCCGACCTCAACATCGGCATCCTGTTCTTCCTGGCCGTCTCGTCGATGGAAATCGTCGGCCTGTTCATGGCCGGGTGGGGCTCGAACAACAAATACGCGATGCTCTCCGCGATGCGCGCGGTCAACCAGATCATTTCCTACGATCTGCCGTTCATCTTCGCCGCGCTCGTGCCCGTGATGCTCGCCGGCTCGCTGAAGCTGTCGGACATCGCCGCAGCACAGAGCGGCCTGTGGTTCGTGTTCTACCCGGTGATCGGGCAACTCGCCTTCATCGCGTTCGTCGTCTCGACGCTGGCGGCGGAGAACCGCGTCCCCTTCGATATCCTCGAGGCCGAGTCCGAGCTGGTTGCCGGCTTCCGCGTCGAGTACTCCGGGATGAAGTTCGCGCTCATCCAGCTCGGTGAGTACGCACACATCATCGGATCGTCGTTCCTCGGCGCGCTGCTCTTCCTTGGCGCCTGGGCGGGACCGGGCCCCGAGTGGATGGGGCCGCTCTGGTTCCTGCTCAAGGCGATGTTCCTCTTCCTGCTGGTGACGTGGGTGCGCTGGAGCTTCGTTCGCATTCGGGTCGACCAGATCCTGGCGCTGTCCTGGAAACTGCTGCTGCCGTCAACGCTGGCGCTGCTCGTTGCGACCGCAATCGTGGTCGTGTGGAGATCCGGTGGCTTCTGAGGCGCGTTCGAACGGCACCGAGGTGGGGGCAATCCTGAAAGCCGTCCTCACGGCGATGAAGGTGACGTTCATCAACCTGTTTCGCAAGCCGGTCACCGTCCACTACCCCGATGTGCAGCGCAAGTACCCCGATCG
>JAICEG010000524.1 GCA_025924295.1 Vicinamibacteria bacterium | reverse complement strand
CTGGATATGGGACAGAGTCAGACGGGCAGCACGGTCTCGTTCGCGCTCGACCTGTGCGTTCGCGTTCCCGAGTACGAAGTCGATGGGCTCCTGTTTCTCAAGGATCACTACGAGGGCGGATACCTGTACCGCGACATCATCATCCTCGAGGCGCGCCCGCCGCAGACCGCCAAGGAGCAATGGCTCTTCGAGTACACGTTTGCCAGCAAGCGGGGGAGTAAGCCCGCGACCGCGAAGGTCGTCAGCGAGGACGGCGGTGGCCTGACTTTCGAGATTCCAATCCGGCAACCGACGCCGCCGGGCATCCGTGCACGGTTGCGGGTAAAGACGACGTACTGGAATGCATGGCAGTAGCAGCGCCCGCGAGTGGCGGCGATTGCTGACGGTCAGTTACTTGGCCCGGCCCATGAATCCCTGCGCGACCATCTGAAGGCGCAGCAGCGTTCCATTGCCAGCGACATAGAGAGTTCGCTTGTCCGGACCGCCGAACGCCAGCGCCTGGCATCGTGCTCCGGCCGGAGTACAGGTAACGGGAATGATGCCGAGCGGTTGCCCGGATTCGGTGAACACCTCGATACCGGCGGCCGTGATCGAATAGACACGGCCATCGTTGTCGATGACGAGATCGTCCGCGCCCGAGGCGACGCTCGATCCGCCACCGAGTGGAGGCGTACGTCCGGCGTAGGTCACGAAGACACGCCGGTTTGATAACCGGCCGTCTGGCGTCACGTCGAAGGCGAACGACTCGATGCCGTTGGTGTCGTTCACGTAGAACGTCTTTTCATCCCGGCTCAGGTGCACGCCGTTCGGGCGTGCGATGCCGTCGGCCACCTGGATGGGTTCGCCTCCCCGTGGAACGTAATAGACAGCCGGCGGAAGTCTCTGCTGCGTCTTGCGGAGTTCGGCCTCCTGCGGCGGAGCCAATCCCGGGTCGCTGAAATACACGCCACCCTTCTGGTCAGAGACGATGCCATTCGGGCGGCTGAAGGGGAGTCCCTGGAAGCGCTCGGCGAGCACGGCTTCTTTGCCAGCAGGCCACACGACGCGGACGCTGGTGTAGCCGGCCGCGGATTGCAGCGAGATGAGGCGCCCTTCGCGATCGACGGTCATGCCCAACGGCGCCCTGAGGTCTCCGACGAACGTCATCAGCGTGTCGTTGTCTGAGAGCTGGACGATCCGGTTCGCATTTGGCTCGGCGAATACCAGCCCGACCGTCGGCAGCCAGATCGGATCGTCGGCGCCGTTCAGTCCGGCCGCGATCACCTGCGGCTGCGTGCCGCCCTTGATGACACCGGCAATATCCGGAGAGGGCTGCACGCGGATCGAACCGGTTGTCGCCGGCGCCGGCGTCTGTGCAGTCCCGGATCCGGCGACGACGGTAACCGTCATACCGCAGGCCAGTGCCAGGTTGAACAATCGCAGATATCGACGTGCGATCACTTCTGCTCCCTTCGCGGGCGACTCAGTTCCGCGAAAATGCCGAATGCGTGGAGCGGGTATTCTTGAGTGTGGCATTCGCACCCGGATCGCGCAACCGGCTCACGGAGCACGACCTCGATCGTTTTCCGGGGGACACGCTGTTCGATCGCGTGGGCCGGGCCATCTGTCACGCCGGTTGCCTGCCGCGGAAAGAGCTCTACGAAGCGTGGGAAGTCGCGCGGCGCGTCCGGAGACTGCACCGCGGCGGGCGAGTCGTCGATGCCGCCGGCGGCGCCGGTCTGCTGGCCCACCTCATGATCCTGCTCGACGACACTTCCTCCGAAGCCATCGTCGTCGACCCGACGCTGCCGCCATCGAGCGCCACCGTGCATACGGCGCTGGCGAACCCCTGGCCGCGCCTCGAGCACCGGGTGTCATTTGTCGCATGCGACATCTCACACTTCGGGCTCACGCCTGGCGATGTCGTCGTGTCGAGTCACGCGTGCGGCGCGTTGAGCGACCGAATCCTGGAGCGTGCGATCGCAGCGCGTGCAGTGGTGGCAGTGCTGCCGTGCTGTCACGAGCTGGCGACGTGCGATACAGGACCGCTCGCGGGTTGGCTGGATGGTCCGCTGGCGATCGACGTGATGCGCGCGATCCGTCTGGAGCAGAGCGGCTACCGTGTGTGGACGCAGACGATCGCGCCCGAGATCACGCCGAAGAACCGGTTGTTGATCGGCGTGCCCGACGCGCGACCCTGCTAGTTGTCAGCAAGCGCGAGGATCGCGAACGCCGTCGCCGTGTCGGACATGAACAACCGCCGCCAGGGCTCGCCCTTCTCGCCGCCATGCTCGCGATCGTAGTTCAGCGAGTGCGCGTGCCACGCGCGACCGGGGACATCAGGCACGGGAATCGCGCGCTGATTCGTCTCCAGCCATCGAATGCCTTTGCGGATCGCGTCGTGATTCGGGGCGACACCCGCTTGCTTCAAGGTGTAGACCACGAGACCCGTCGCATAGCCATCGGACTGCGTCAGCAGGGACGCGTCGAGTTCACCAGGCGACTTCACCGGCGGCGCAGTCTTGCTCCATTTCCACGGGCCCATTGCGTCGAGCGACCATCCGCCGTCCTCTCGCTGTGCCCGGACGAGCGCTTCGACGAGCGCGTCGCGTTGCGCATCGGTGACCAGGCCTTTCAGTCGTGTCGAGGCGAGCAGCGCCCACGTACGGTTGTAGAGATGTTGCGCTTGATAGTTGGTGGAGAGATACGTCCGAAGACGCTCGATGCCAGCTGTGGCGGCCGCATCGTG
>JAICEG010000523.1 GCA_025924295.1 Vicinamibacteria bacterium | reverse complement strand
GGACCTTTCGTGATCTACGATACGCGGATGGAAGTTCGCGTCTACGGAAACACTCGTCGCCCTGGCGTGGGCATGCAGCCGAAACGTGAAGGGTCGCGCCCACTGCTGCCGCAGCATGCCCGGCACTGTCCGGTGCTCGAGGCGGGTAGTGCTCTCGGATTCATGGTCTACGCCGCGCTCGAGCCGAAGGAGTCGCTCTACGTCGAGTTCGAAGGCGATGGACGGTACCGGTTCATCTACTACCTGCAGACGCAGGAAGGGAAACGCGCCCCCATCTTCCAGGTGACGATGAGCCTGTCGGTCGGCGGCATCGGCATGATGAAGGAAGAGGTGACGTTCGTTGGCGCGCCGATGCTGTCTCGCGAAGCGGCGCTTGCCGTGATGCGCGCATTCCTGGTGCCCGAGGACATGGGAACGCCGGCCGGCGCCATCGCGCTGCGCGGCGCCACCAACTTCCAGACGCCTTCGGGCTGGGACACGGTCTACACCCCGATCCTGAACATGATCGAGCGCCCGGTGGCGCCGATGCTGAGCATCCGGGTCGAGACCGACTGGTACTCGCACGAGACCGAGTTCCGCTACGTGCTGCAGCCGGGCGAGGGGATCACGGTGGAGCACAGCATTCCCATCGGCCAGGTGTTCTTCGTGCCGCGCGAGCAGGTCACGATGCGCCAGTGTTCGGCTGAGGAACTGAAGGCGATCGAGGCGTCACGCGACGAGTTCAATCGCCAGAAGGCTGCCGCCACACAACAGACGTCGTACGGCTTGAGCTTCAGCCCCCACTACCTGCGACAGAGCCGCGCCCAGAAAGAGTAGTCTCCGCGTGTGGCGCTGATCTTCGTCAGCTATCGACGGCTCGACACCCAGAGCGCTACTGGCAGGTTGTGCGACAAGCTGCAGACGCATTTCGACGCCGACCGCGTCTTCCACGACATCGAGTCGATCGAAGCCGGCGACGACTTCACTGCAGCCATCAGGTCGAAGATAGCCGCCAGTTCGGTCGTGCTGGTCATGATCGGCCGCCACTGGCTGGACGCCGCCGGTCCTGATGCCAGACCCCGCCTGTTCGAGCCCGGCGACTACGTGTGCCTCGAAATCGCGACCGCCCTCGAGCGCGGGATCCCCGTGATCCCGGTGCTCGTCGAAGGCGCCGCCATGCCGCCGGCTTCGGCGCTGCCGCCATCGATTGCTGCGCTCGCCAGCCGCCAGGCACTCGAAATCACAGAGCAGCGATGGCAGTACGACAGCGACCGGCTCGTCCGGCAACTCGAAACCCTCATTCCATCCAAGCACAAGCGGACCGAAGAGGACACGGCGACGCCGGGTCAGACGCTGCTGCAGGCGATAGTGGGCTGGCCCTCCGATTTCGTTCAGTTGCTCATCTATCCCCGCCGGCACCTTGCCGCGTTGCTGAAGCAGCCCGGTTTCGTCCTGCGCGCGATTGTGTTCTTTGCGCTCTCGCACACCGCGGCTGCCTGGCTCTTCGTGATCGAGGAGCTCGTCGCCTCGGTGCCGATGTTCGTGCTGACCGGTGCGCCGTTCGCCGTCTTCCTCTTGCTGTTCGTGCTGGTTCCACTCCATCTCTCGGCGCGGGCGGTTGGCGCGCCGAGTCACGTACCGTCCACGATGGTGATGCTCGGATATATCCAGTCCGTGGCGATGGTGCTGGTGGCGACGGGAATCGCGGTGATGTGGGCAGGGCTGACGCTCGGCAATCCGGACATTGGTTCTGAGCTCCGTCCGCTCGTGTACACGGACCTGCCGGTCGAATCGCGAGCCGCGTCGATCCTGAAGCTGTACGAGCGCTCCGTCAGCGGGCCATACCTTGCCGGTTTCGCGCTGGCGATGCTGATCTGGTTTTTCACGGCGGTCTGGCTGCTCGTTGCGATCACCGCGTTCCGGGACGTGTGGAGGATTTCGTGGCTCCGCGCTGTCGCGATTCTGATGCTCACGGCCGGGACGCTCTTCATCGCGGGAGCGTTCGTCGTGTTTGCCGCGACGTTGTAGGTGGGGGGCGGGTCTATAAAGCAAGACCCGCCCTACGTGCAGTGTAGGGCGGGTCCTGTTCTTCGGACCCGCCGTCGTTAGCCGACGGGTCGGATTGGTCGCTAACTAGAGATCGAGGCGTCCGGTACTGGCGCCCAGCTTCTCGATCTCGGCGCCGGACAGATGCGCCATCGCGAGCAACAGGTTCGCCGTCGGTGCTTCGTTCGCTTCGATGTGACGGTTGCCCTTCATCCTGCCGTGCGCGCCACCGACCATGACCGCCGGCGGGTTGCTGCGATCGTGAGCGTTGCCGTTGCTCATGCCGCTGCCCCAGTAGAGCAGCGAGTGGTCGAGCAGATTGCCGTCGGCGTCCTTGGTTGCCTTCAGCTTGTCGAGGAACTCGCTGAACTTCACGATCTGATACGTGCAGAGCTTCGCGTACTTCGCCAGCTTCTCGGCATCGTTGCCGTGGTGCGAGATGCTGTGGTGCGTCTCGGGGATGCCGATGTGCGCGTAGCCGCGGTCGCTCGCCTCGTGGCCGATCATGAACGTGAACACGCGGCTGATGTCGCCCTGGAAGGCCAGGTGCATCAGGTCGTAGGTAATCGTCATGTGATCGTCGAACGCTTCGGGCAGGCCGATCGGCGCTTCCGGCTCACCGGTGATGGTGCTGAGGCGCGTTTCCATGCGATCGAGCTGCTGCTCGACCTGCCGGATGTTGCTGAGGTACTCGTCGAGAATCGC
>JAICEG010000522.1 GCA_025924295.1 Vicinamibacteria bacterium | reverse complement strand
CGGTCCGCACGATCGCCTATGTCAACCAACGCGCCATTTCCGCAGGCGCCCTGATCGCACTCGCCTGCGACACCCTGATCATGACGGAAGGCGGGACGATCGGGGCGGCCACGCCGGTCGTTGGTGGGAGCAGCGGCGAAACCAAGCCAGCGGACGAGAAATCAGTCTCCTATGTCCGGAAAGAGTTCCGCGCCACGGCGGAAGTCCGGAAGCGCCCACCCGAGTTCGCTGAAGCGATGGTAGACGCCGACGTGGAGATCGCCGGAGTCGTCGCGAAGGGCAAACTGCTCACACTCACCGCGTCTGAGGCCCTCGAACACAAAGTGGCCGAGTTGACCGCCCCCACCGTCGAGGCGGCGCTGACAGCGGCGGGAATAGTCCGCGCAGAGATGCGGCATGCCCGTCAGACCTGGGCCGAGACCCTTGTTCGGTTTCTGACGCACCCCGTTCTCAGCTCTCTCTTGATGACCGTGGGGCTTCTGGGACTGCTGGTCGAGATTAGAACCCCCGGCTTCGCTTTACCAGGGACGGTCGGCCTGATCTCGCTCGGCTTGTTCTTCTGGGGTCACTGGATCGTGCAACTGGCCGGCTGGGAGGAGGTGCTGCTGATCTCAGTCGGCGTTTTGCTGGTCGCGCTCGAAGCGTTCGTGATTCCGGGTACGAGCGTGGCGGGCATCGCCGGAATCGTGGCCATCGTGGCCGGACTCGGGATGACGCTCGTTGGCGCCGGCGCCACCGTAACGATCATCATGAGCGCACTCGCCCGGGTCGCTGTCTCGATCCTGCTCGCATTGGGCGGTGCGTTCCTCCTGTTGCGCATACTGCCTCGCGTGCCGTTCGGACGGCGCCTCGTGCTCGAGACCGGAATGGCGGCTGATCGTGGGTTCGTCTCGGCTGCAGAAGGCGAGCGGCGTTTGGTGGGGCGGCAGGGCACGGCGCTTTCGCCGCTGAGACCGGCCGGGATTGCCGAAATTGAGGAGACGCGTTTCGACGTCGTTTCGGACGGCGCCTTCATTGATGCAGGTTCCGCTATCGACGTCACGCGCGTGGACGGCAACCGGATCGTGGTCCGGAAGTCGGCGCCGCGCGAGGAGCACACACATGACTGAGTTCGATCCAACTGTTGTCTTCGGCGCGCTCGGCCTTCTCGTTCCGGCGGTCGTGCTGCTGGTTGTCGTCCTGTACCTCGTCCCGATCCCGCTCTGGATCGCCGCGTGGTCGTCCGGTGCCTATGTCGGGTTGCTTACGCTCGTCGGAATGCGGCTCCGACGCGTGCCCCCGACGACGATCGTCACCGCGCGGATCAGCGCGGTGAAGGCGGGCTTGCAGGGCGTGTCGATCGATGACCTGGAGGCGCACTATCTGGCTGGTGGCAACGTCGTGCGCGTTGTCAACGCGCTCATTTCGGCGGACAAGGCCAACATCGAGATGCCCTTCAAGCGTGCGGCTGCGATCGACTTGGCGGGACGGGACGTGCTGGAGGCGGTGAAGATGTCGGTAATCCCGAAAGTGATCCAAACCGCGCGCGTCGCAGCCGTGGCCAAGGACGGGATTCAGCTGATTGCCGTCTCGCGCGTCACGGTCCGGACGAATATCGACCGGCTGGTCGGCGGCGCTGGTGAGGAAACGATCATCGCACGCGTTGGCGAAGGCATGGTGAGCACCATAGGGTCCGCCACGACGCATAAAGACGTACTCGAGAACCCGGATCATATCTCGAAGAACATCCTCAGCCGCGGCCTGGATGCGGGCACTGCCTATGAGATTCTGTCGATTGACATCGCGGACGTTGACGTGGGCGACAACATTGGCGCCAAGTTGCAGATCGATCAGGCGAATGCGGACAAACAGATCGCCCAGGCGAAGGCTGAAGAGCGCCGCGCGATGGCCGTGGCACTCGAACAGGAAATGCGCGCGCGCGTCGTCGAAGCAGAAGCCGAAGTCCCGCGGGCCATGGCCGAGGCGTTCCGCCATGGCAATCTCGGCATCATGGACTACTACCGCATGAAGAACATTCAGGCGGATTCTTCCATGCGTGAATCGATCGCCGATGGGGGTGGGGACGGACAGGCCCCGCCAAGGCGGTAACGGTACGCCTGGTGGACGGAGCATTCACCATGTCGTACGAACTCCTCTTTCTAGTGGCCGTTGTCGTCCTGCTGCCCCTGATTCAGATCGTCGTTCGAGCAGCGCGTCAGAAGGATCACCGACGGTCAGAGGACGCCGACGCGCTGCCATTCGCCAATCAGCCGGCGAAACGAGGGCCGGCAATTGATGCGCCGGCAGTTCCGCCATTCCCGGCAACGGCCGGTGACAGCGCGCCGCATGCGGTGATCGCGCGTGAGAGAACGGCACCACGCGATGCGGCGGGACCGCGGCCAGTTCCGACTGGTCGCCAGGGTGGTCGGGATCAGATGGCGGCGGTGTCCAACCTTGGTGATAGGGCTGGCCTGCGTCGCGCTATGGTGCTGACGGCGATTCTCGGGCCCTGTCGCGCACACGATCCGCACGACCGGTCTGAAAGCGGCCCGCCATGATGGACTCAAGGAAAAGTGACACGCCGCTGAGAGTCGGTATCTCCGGGTCGTACGGAGGCTTCAATCTGGGCGACGAGGCCATTCTTCAGGTCATCCTCGACGAGCTGCGGCGATCCACGCCGATCGAGATCACCGTGTTTTCGCGCGACGTGACGGACACGCGGCGCCGGCATCGCGTCGAACATGTCGTCGAGTTACGCGGCACGCCTCGG
>JAICEG010000521.1 GCA_025924295.1 Vicinamibacteria bacterium | reverse complement strand
TGCGGCACTCGGGTGGTCGGCCAACGATCTGGGCAGCCTGCTCTACGACTCACTGCACGACAAGCTCCTCGCGCTGCCCGATTCGAGCCTGGTCTATCCCGCGCACGGTGCCGGCTCCCTGTGTGGCAAGGCACTCTCGAAAGAGACCGTGTCGACCATCGGCGATCAGCGCAGGACGAACTACGCGCTTCAGCCGCTGACCAGGGATGCCTTCATCGCGCTGGTCACCGCTGACCAGCCCGACGCACCTTCGTACTTCACCTACGATGCCGTCCTCAACAGCCGGAAGCGGCCGACGCTCAGCGAAGCACTCACGTGGGAGCTGCAACCGTTGTCGCTCGATGACTGCCTCGAGCTGCAGAAGAAAGACGTGCAGCTCTTGGACACGCGGGATGCAGGCGAGTTCGCGGCGGCGCACCTCAAGGGAGCGATCAACATCGGGCTGCGCGGTTCGTACGCGACCTGGGCGGGCAGCGTTCTCGATCGTGAACATCCGATCGTCATCGTTGCCGACCCTGGTGCGGAACGGGAGTCAGCACTGCGCCTCGGCCGCATTGGCTTCGACCACGTCGTCGGTTATGTCGAAGGCGGTATGGCCAGTGCGGCGGCCCGGGCGGACCTGGTAATGGAAACGACACGTCTCAGCCCGGAACGCGCGGCGGAACAACTGGACGCGAACGCCACGATCAAGCTGATCGATGTTCGTGCCGCGGGGGAGCGCGCGGCGTCGTCAATCGAGCGCAGCGTTCACATTCCACTGCAGCGCCTGGTCGACGACGTGCGCTACCTGTCGAGGGATACGCCTGTGATCGTCCACTGTGCCGGCGGCTACCGGTCGTCGACCGCCGCCAGCCTGCTTCAGCGCGAGGGGTTCACCAACGTCAGCGAGCTGGCGGGAGGGCTCGCGGCGTGGGAAGCGTCGGGACACCCGGTAACCAAGGCTTGAACGCTGTCAACTTCCAACTCCCAACTCCCAAGCTTCGATGTTCGATACTGGTTCGTTTGGGAGTTGGGCGTTGGAGACTGGGAGTTAACAGGTCACGCGCGTGGTGCAGTCGCTGCGCGTTGGCGGAACCACTCGCGCGTCGCTGCCATTGTCTCTTTCGCCCCGGGGCGCCTCATCACGACCTGCTCGAGTTTGGACAGATAGTTCGGGTAGCCAATGCGGGTGCGGTAGTCGGACAGGAACGGTTCCAATTTCGCAAGTACGCCAACCTGTTCGCCCCCGGCGTCGTTGAACATCTGCTCGTCGATCGCCCCGTTCAGCACGAAAGACGCCGCCATCTCCCAGTAGCTGGTCACCATGCGGAAGTAACCGCTGTTTGGTCCCATCACCGCTTCCACGATCTCCTCGGCCGACGAGGGATTGAATTCGCGCGAGAACCAGTTCCTCGCCTCGCGCATCGTGGGTTCACGGCGAAGCTCGTAGAGTCGGATCAGTAACGTCGCGCTTTCATAGGGTGTGCTGGACATGGGAGATCCTCGAAAGTGGGAAGTTCAAAGTTTGAAGTCGGGAAGTAAGTGGGAAGTGTACTTGGCTTGTCCAGCCCTGCACTTTGAACTTACTTCGAAACTTTGAACTTTGAACTTTGAACTTTTCGCGTTACCGCAGCCGGTCTGACAAGAGGGCTACGGTGAGCGCGTAGTAGTGCGCGCAGTTGTAGCCGAGGATGGCATCGTAGTTCTCGTAGACGAGAAACTTCCGTTCGCCGACGTCGACGAGTCCAGCCTCGAGATCGGCCTGTGGAAGGGCAGCGCCGTTGACCAGCCGCACACCCATCTTCTGCCACTCGCGCAGCGGGCGCCGCTCCGTCATGTTGCGCCGGGCGAAGCACCCTTCGGTTCGTTTCGGAATCGTACGCTCGATGTCATCACGGACCGCGGCGGGGACGCGCACCTCACGCCCCCACGTCTCGTCGCCGTTCCATCCGAATCCCTTCATGTAGTTCGCGATGGACGCCAGCGCATCAGGGGTCGACTTCCAGATATCGCGGCGGCCATCCTCGTCGAAGTCGACCGCGTAGCTCAGATAGCTTGACGGCATGAACTGCGGCTGCCCCATGGCACCAGCCCACGATCCGGTCATCGACGCCGGCTCGATGTGGCCGCGCTGCACCATGGTGAGCGCGTTGAACAGCTCGCCACGGAACATCGTCGAGCGCCTCGGTTCCCACGCCAGTGTTGCCAGCGCCTGGAAGACCGGGATGTTGCCGGTCACGCGCCCGTACCGCGTCTCGAGCCCCCAGATGGCCAGCAGGAATCGCCGCTGCACCTTGAACTCGCGTTCGATGCGCCCGAGAAGTGTGCGGTTCTCGCGACCGAGCTCCTGACCGCGATTCACCATCGGACGGGTCAGGCGAGTGGACAAATACCGATTGAACCCTGGATTGAGCTCGGCCTGCGAACGGTCGCTCTGGACCACGCGGTGGAGCGGCTCGAGGCCGGTGAGCGTCTGCTGGACGAGCGCCTCGCTGAAGCCGCGCTCGCGCGCTTCGCGGGTCAGATCGGCGAGCCAGTCGGTAAAGGGAGGTGGTTCTGCGGGCGTAGGGTCTTGTGCCTGGCTGCGCAGCGCTGTCTGCGCGAATGAGAGGACCAGGACTGAACCGAATATCGTCAACCAGCGCATGACTTTAGAGTTATCGGTCATTTTACGCCGTTGCTCGGCACGACGTGGAAGTCGACTCAATCCGGCTTGCATTTGTGCCGATACTCCCTGTCTAATAGGCCACCGAGCTTTGTACTACCCATCTCCCTTATTGCGAGAGATTTACATTGCCGCTCGCTTGTGCTGGTGGGCTTCGGGCAGGTCAGGGCTTA
>JAICEG010000520.1 GCA_025924295.1 Vicinamibacteria bacterium | reverse complement strand
TGCCGGCCGGCGTCGAAGCCGGTGCCACGCGAGACCGATGAAGGCCGAGGCCAGGTAGGTGTAGGCCATCGCCAGCAGCACGAACCTCGGCGAAGAGGCCAACGCTGCCAGTCCCAGCGCAAACAGGAACAGCACTGGATAACTGCGGCGCGCCTGCAGATCGAGCGACTTGAAACTGCGGTAGCGGATGGTGCTGACCATCAGCAGCGCCGGGACGATCACCATGCTCAGCACGGGCCAGGCTTCCGCATATCCCTGGAGACCTGCTGGAAACGCAAAGACCGTTGCCGCGGGCACGACAGCAGCAGCCGGGCTTGGCAGACCGACGAAGTAACGTTTGTCTTGCGTGCCTGCCTGGATGTTGAAACGCGCCAGTCGCACCGCTGCGGCCGCGACGAAGAGAAACCCGGCCGCCCACCCGATTTGTCCCAGTGGTTCGAGTCCCCACTTGAAGGACAGGATGGCCGGCGCCACGCCGAAAGAGATCACATCTGCGAGCGAATCGAACTCCAGGCCAAAAGCGCTGGTGGTTCCGGTCATCCGCGCGATCCGGCCGTCGAGCATGTCGAGGACGAAGGCGAAACCGATGAACAGCGCTGCCGTTGCGAGCTCGCCGCGCATCGCGTGGACGATGCAGGCGTAGCCGCAGAACATGTTCGCCATCGTGAACATGCTGGGCAGCAGGTAGACGCCGCGACGGAAGCGACGTGCGCGATCGGGGCGGTGCTTGAGCGGGCGCAGCCTCAGGATCGTGCGCCGGTGTGAACGCTCGTCATCCGCGTGCATGCCGCGTCTCCAGACCACTGCGCGCCTCCCTCTGCCTGGCCAGTAAGGTGGCAATCACTGTCACGCCGCCGACGACCGTGTCGCCCACGCGCACATGTAGCTTCGCGTCTACGGGAACGAAGACGTCCATGCGAGAGCCGAACTTCATCACGCCGAAGCGCTCACCGGCTTTCACGTTGACCCCTTCTCTCGTCCGGCACACGACTCGCCGCGCGAGAACGCCCACAATCTGCCGAAAGACGATCTTCTGTCCGTCGTGATCGACCGTAATCTCGCACCGCTCGTTCAAGTCGCCGGATTCCTTCCGGTACGCCGGCAGGAATCGACCGGGATGATACTCCACGCGCGTTACCCGGCCACTGACCGGAATGCGGTTCACGTGAACGTCCATCGGGGACAGGAAGATGCTTATCTGCTGCCACTCCCCCGGCGGCGTCGACTCGCCGGTCGGAGGGCCGGCAACCATCACGCGTCCGTCTGCCGGGGACAGCACCGCGTCGGGCGGGGCGTTGTGCACGCGCTCGGGATCCCGGAAGAAGAACAGCAGAAAGCCGGAAACGACCAGCAGGGGCACGCCGAGGATCGGCCCCGTCAGCAGCCAAACCGCCAGGGCAATCAGGGCAGACCCGATGACGAAGGGCCAGCCAGCAGGGTCAAATCGCATAGTGTCGGGGAGAACAGAAACCGGGTTTAATCTCCCAGCAATACCACAGGAAATCAAACCCGGTTTCGCAGCGAGGGGTCAGGAGGCCCTGAAGTGGGTCTTGGCGTACTCGAGCGCCATCTGCTCCATCTGATCTTTAAGGGCTAGTTTTCGTTTCTTGAGAGTAGTTTCTTCGACTTGCTCGGAGGCGGTGAGGTGAGGGAGATGGGTGAGTTCGTTCAACCGATCGTCCAGCTGGTGGTGACGTTCTGAGAGCTGGCGGTATTGATCGTTGCTCTGCATCAAGAGGTCTTTTGCCTCCTGTGCTTCGGCTGCGCTCATAGGCAGCACCCTCCTTTCAGGAAGAAGGACGTTGACATCACGGTTACCGATGCCAGTGACATCACGGTAACATACGCCTGCCCGAACGCTCAATCCGTAAAAGATACTAGAGCTAAGCCTCGCTGAGTCAATCAGTTGAGCGAATAAAGAGAGGCTCGTGCGGTTCCCGCTCTATCTCAACAGTCTCGCCAGAGGATGAGCGCATCCTCGACCGGGTTCGTGTAGTAGTGCCGCCTCGCTCCGGCCGCATAGAACCCGAGCCGTTCGTAGAGTCGGCGTGCGCCCTCGTTCGACGTGCGCACCTCGAGCGTAGCCCGCCGCGCCCCCAGACGCCGCGCTTCGGCAAAGACGCGCGTCATGAGCGCGGTGCCGATGCCCTGCCCGCGAAGGCCCGGCAGGATCGCGACGTTGTTGATGTGGATCTCGTCAACGACGAGCCAGAACGCACAGAACCCGACGACCGGACGCTCGGGCGTTCGAACGACCATGATGTGGCAGACGGAGCGGTTCTGCAGTTCCCACGCGTACATCTCGCGCGTCCAGGGGTTGGTAAACGACTCGGATTCCACGAAGAGGACGCCGTCGAGATCCTGATCGCCGTCGAGCCGGTCGATCCAGTAGTCAGACGTGGGTTCTGGTTGCACGCAAGTCCCTGACGAGTTCAGCATCCGTCCGACGCACATACAGCGGCCGAATCGCATGTGGCGGCGCATACGCACCGGCTGACGCCAGTACGCCGCCGAGGGTCGCGATGATGCCGGCCAGCAACGGCGTCGGCTGTGCGGCGATGCGCCCGTCCTCACCCATCGCCTCACGAATCTTGTCCTGATAGGTCCGCGCACCATCGCCAATGAGGAAGCTCGGAGTACCTCGAAGGCGGCTGAGGATGTCGTCAGGAGTTGCGACGACGGGAGCTTCGATCTCACGCACCCCATCGTAGAGCGCTGCGTAGACTTCGCCTCGCCAGGCATCGACCCAGGTCGCGATCCGCCGTCCCGCAGCCTCGGCTTCGCCAACGCGCGCAAGCGCATCGAGTGCGGACACGCCGAGCAACGGCTTCCCC
>JAICEG010000519.1 GCA_025924295.1 Vicinamibacteria bacterium | reverse complement strand
TGCAGCGGGCGACGGTTCAGTGGGCTGCGTGTCCTCCGCGCTGGCAGCCGGTCCCTCGTTGTCCCGTTGGAGAACCCAGGCGGCTCCGATCGCCAGCACGACGAGGACGAGGAGTGCCGGATACACCGCTCGATTGATGCGGCTCTTCTTCGGCGTGTCTTCTTCTGGCCAGATCAGGATCGGTGGCTGCTCTGGTTCGAGCTTGCGATGCTCAGCCGTGAACGCACGGTGTTCAGGCTCTGGTTCGTGCCGATCGCGCTCGGGTTCGTGTCGATTGAGCTCGGGATCGTGCCGAGCAAGCTCAGGTTCATGCCGACCAAGCTCAGGTTCATGCCGACCAAGCTCAGGTTCGTGCCGATCAAGCTCGGGTTCATGCCGATCAAGCTCGGGTTCCCGATCAAGCACGGGTTCGGGTTGCTCGGCCTCGTATTCGCGTCGCTCGGGCCTGAGGCGATCATCGAACCGCGGTTGCTCGCTCGATCGAGTGTCCTCCTCGGAGCGGAGATGCAGTTCGGAATCAAACTCCTTGTCCCAACTGAAGTTCTGGTCTCGTTCGAACGGTAGTTTTGGCATGGCTGTTCCCGTGGCTACCCGGCGTCGACCGAAAGCCACCCAATCCCTCAATCCTGCGGTCGAACGGCTCCCCGATCAAGGTGAAGCGTGCGGCTCTGTGCGCTGCTCGGCTGGCTGCATACAGTACGCCAGCGATCGGTCGAGGTGACCAAGCCCGGCTTCTGGGGGTGTGGTCGAGGTACGCCTATGTCACCACGGCCGCCGAGTGGGCTGGAAGAGTGAATGAGAATGTCGCGCCACGACCGATGCTCTCTTCGGCCCAGAGTTGGCCACCGTGCGCTTCAATGATGGACCGGCTGATCGCGAGCCCGACGCCGCTACCGGATGCCTTTGTCGTGTACGACAGCTCGAACATACGCGCGCGATCGACGCCATCGAGTCCGACGCCCGTGTCTCGCACCGACACACGCACGTGGCCATTCGATTCCAGGCGCGACGAGATCTCGATCAGCCGCGACGAGGCCGTGTGACCATCGAGTGCCTCGATGCTGTTTCCGATCAGGTTCAGCAGAACCTGCTGGAGCTCCACGCGATCGCCTTGAACGGCGGGCACGTCAGGCGGCACCGACGTGATGAGCGTGACGTGCGCGTCGGCCAGGCGCGATTTTGCCAGCGCCTCGACGTCGGCGATGACGGCAATGAGGTCGAGCGGTGCCGTCTGCACCGTGTGGTGCTTGAACAATTCACGGTTGCGGCGAATGATTTCGTTGGCCCGCTGCCCGGCCTCGACGACATCGGTCAATGCGGCCTTGAGCTCTGACGGATCCGGTGATGTGCCGGCCAGCCAGCGGAGGCAGGTCCTTGCGTTCAGCAGGATGACGGTCAGCGGCTGGCGGATCTCGTGCGCGATGGACGCGGTGAACTCTCCGAGCGCCGTCAGCCGCGACAGTCGCGAGAGGTCGGCCTGTGCCTCGATGAGCGCCCGCTCGGATCGTTTCCGCTGTGTCACGTCGCGGACGACGACCAGAACCTCGTCGTCCCGACACGGCACGACGCGCCCCTCATACTGATGTTCACCATCCGGCATCGGCAGAACGTACTCGACGATGATCGGGCCCGGCTCCTTGCCAAGTCGGGTGAACGCGTCGGTGATGACCGTGGCAGCGCGCGCCGGCAGTACGTCGCTGATGCGCCGGCCCATGAACGAGTCAGGCTGCACGAACAGATCGCGCCGGTGTGGCGCGTGATAGTCGAGGAAGACACCCTGCTTCGTGAGCAGGAACATCACGTCCGGCGCGGCGTTGAGGATCGCGGAGTTGCGCGCTTCCATCTTGCGGCGTCGCGAGCGTTGCACGACCAGCGCGCCGATCATCAAGCCCTGAATGACCAGCAGCGCGGCGGCACCGACAATGTATCTGCGATATTGATCCCACACCGTCGGGGCGCGGAACCGGATACCCGATCCTGCCGGAAGCCGGTTGGGATCAATCCCCCAGCGTTGGATCGCTCGCCAGTCGAACATCGGCATCAGCCTGGCGCCGGTCGCGTGCAGATCGTCAGGCGCCACGCCGGCGAGGATACGCATCGTGAGATCGCCGGCCTGCGCGCCGACGACCTCGTGGTCAATCAGGTACCCCCCGACAACGCCCTGGCCCAAGTACGTTCGAGCGATGCTGTACACGGGAACCGCGGAGGCACGGACGAGCACTGCCGCAGCCTCGACCGGGTCCAGGCCGGCGTCCGCGGAGTACTCCTCGGCGTGGCGCACGTACAGGACGAGCGACCGTGACGTCGCCTGCGAGACGCTCTCGACCAGTGCTTCAGTGGTCATGTCGGTCAGGTAGGTGATGGTCAGCTGGCGTTCGAACGGCGCCAGCTCGCGACGGATGATTTCCTCCTGTGCCTTTCCGCCGTTTCTGGGGAGGCTGGTGACCACGAACACCCGCTCGGCGTCAGGATGAATCGCTCGCATGGCTTCGAGGTTTCGAGCGTAGACGCCGTCGAAAAAGATGCCGGCGACACCAGGCGCTTGGGGTGCAGATGCGGCATCGCCGGGTCCGAAGGCGCTGTAGACGATCGGGACGCCAGGAAACACCGTTCGGTCCGCGAGCAGAAACTCGAGGGGGGTCTGTCCCGTCGCGACGACGACGTCGATCTGGCGGCTCGCGTACTTCTGACGGAGATAGTCGCGGAGAAGCGGCGCCTGTTCCTGTTCCGGAAATCGGTCGATCTCGAGGTACTCCGAGTAGTACTCCGGCCCGCCTTGCGGGACTGCCAACGCCCGGCGGAGACCCCTCTCGTAGAGCTCGTTTGTCGGAGACTCTCGCGCGTACCAATAC
>JAICEG010000518.1 GCA_025924295.1 Vicinamibacteria bacterium | reverse complement strand
GATCTGCTCGCGTCACTGCCTGAAGGTGATGACCAGCAGAAGAAAGACGCCGAACACATCTTCCACGAGCTCCAGGAAAAGGCGATGCGCGACGAGGCGCTCGAGCGCGGTGTTCGCCTCGACGGCCGCAAGTTCGATGAGATCCGCCCGATCTGGACCGAGACGGGTGTGCTTCCCCGCGTGCACGGCTCGGTCGTGTTCACGCGCGGTGAGACGCAGGCGCTGGTGAGCTGCACGCTGGGTCCGGCCGACGATCAGCAGAAGATCGAGCACGTCACCGGGGAGCAGTACCGCCGCTTCATGCTGCACTACAACTTCCCGCCGTTCTCCGTCGGCGAGACCGGGCCCCAGCGCGGACCGGGCCGCCGCGAGATCGGTCACGGTGCCCTCGCCGAGCGGGCGCTCGCACCCGTGGTTCCCCCCGAAGAGAAGTTCGCCTACACGATTCGGCTCGTCTCCGACATCCTGGAATCCAACGGCTCCTCGTCGATGGCGTCGGTCTGCGGCGGCTCGATGGCGATGATGGACGCGGGTGTGCCGATCACTGCGGCCGTCGCGGGTATCGCGATGGGCCTCATCATGGACGAGAAGACCGGCAAGTACGCCGTGCTCTCGGACATCGCCGGCGCCGAAGACCACTACGGCGACATGGACTTCAAGGTCGCGGGCACTGCGCACGGCATCACCGCGCTGCAGATGGACATCAAGGTCACCGGCATCACGTCGGAGATCATGGCCAAGGCGCTCGAGCAAGCCAGGGCCGGTCGCATGCACATCCTCGGCGAGATGGGCAAGACGCTGCAGGCGACACGCGGCAACATGTCGATGTTCGCTCCGCGCATCATCACCATCAAGATCCCGGTGGACAAGATCCGGGACGTCATCGGCCCCGGCGGCAAAATGATCCGCAGCATCATTGAACGCACGGGCGTGAAGATCGACGTCGAGGACAACGGCCAGGTCAACGTCGCCTCAGCCGACGGTGAATCAGCCGCCAAGGCGATCGGCATCATCCAGGAGCTGACGGCTACGCCCGAGCTCAACAAGACCTACATGGGCAAGGTGCAGCGCATCACCGACTTTGGAGCCTTCGTCGAGATCATGGCCGGCACTGATGGCCTGTTGCACGTCTCGGAGATTGCAAACCATCGGGTGAAGGACGTGCGAGATGAACTCAAGGAGGGACAGCAGATCCTCGTGAAGGTCATCAACATCGATCCCACTGGCAAGATTCGACTCAGCCGTAAAGCTCTACTGCAGGAAGAGGCGCAAAAGACCGGCACACCAACCCCAGCCGCTAAAGAGTAGGGCAATCCTGTGCATGGACGAACCGGGATACCTTCCCGGTCGTCTAAAATGCATAAATGAAGCTGAAGAGTCGGACGTCCAGCCTCTTGGTCGTAGGCATGGTGAGTCTGCTCTCACCGGCCGCCCTTCCTCCAGTTCAAGGCCAGGAACAAGCGCCCAACAGGCGGGAAATCACGTTGACGGCGCGCAACTACCGGTTTGCGCCAAGCCGCATCGAGGTCGCCCAGGACGACCTCGTGAAGCTCACGGTACAAAGCGAAGACGTCGCATACAGCCTGACGATCGACGAATACCGCGTCTCCAGGCGCGTACCTGCCGGCGGCTCGACTACGCTCGAGTTCCGAGCCGATCGCGCCGGCACGTTTTCCTTTTACTCGAATCTGACCAACGACGCCCGACATGCCCAGATGAAGGGCGAGCTCGTGGTTCGCGGACGGTAAGTTCAAACCCGCCTGACGTCCCATCGCCTGGCAGCTTCGATCCGCGCCGCTGTGGACGGGTGCGTATGGAAGAGCAGCTCCACGAACCGGGACGGCCGTTCTTCTGCCAGGTTACTCGCGGCCAGCCGTCTCATGGCGCTGATGAAGGCAGCTGAGTTCCTGGTCGTGTCCAGGGCATAGCGATCGGCTCGGCGCTCGTGAGCACGCGACAGCGCGTTGGCGAACGGCGTGAGCACGAACGACACCGCGCCACCCGTGAGCACGAGCAACGGGAAACCGGCGATGTCCCCTTTCCCTCCCAGGCCGAAGGCCGGACCAAAGGCCGCAAGCGCTCGATCCGCCAGGTAACACGCCCCCGTCAGCAGCACCGCTTCGAGAACCAGCGCAGCCCAGATGTCGCCGTAGACGTGATGCGCAAGTTCGTGCGCAAACACCGTCTCGATTTCCTCGTCGGAATGACCAGCCAGCAGCGTATCGGACACGAGGATGCGGCGGGTACGACCGATCCCGACGAGCGCGGCATTCGCCCTCGACGTGCGATCGCCGAGGCGCCACTCGTGGGCACCGCCCAGTGCCGGTGCTCCCGCTTTCTCCGCCAACGCGAGCAAACGCGCGCTCAGCCCGTCGCGCTCCAGGGGACGAATGTCGTAGAACAGTGGAAGCAGGACGACCGGCGCAAAGCGCGCCAGCAGCACGAGGACCACGACGAAGGTCATCGATGCAAACAGCCACCATCGATCGGGACTGACCTGCAGCAGCCAGGCGACGATGACGCCGGCACAGGCGAGAGCCGCGAGAATGATCGCCGCCGCCTTGACGTGATCGGCCAGCCATCGCGCAGTCGTTTCGCGCGACAGTCCGTACCGCCGCTCGAGAATCACGCCCCGATAAAACGCAAATGGCAGGTGGATCAGTTCGGACAGCAGCGCGACCAGGACCACGTAGATGACTACGACAGGGACAAGGTGCTCACCGACCGTCGCTTCGGCCGTTTCCCGGATCGCCGTCGATGCGCCACTCCACACGAGGCCAAGCAGAAGGCCGACCTGGGCGATCGTGTCGAACAGCGATGCGCGCCGACGCAGCCTGTGGTATCTCGCTGATT
>JAICEG010000517.1 GCA_025924295.1 Vicinamibacteria bacterium | reverse complement strand
TGGCGGATCGGCGAGATACGTCTTCCAGAGCTCCTTGCCGGTGCTCGCATCGAGCGCCGACACTCCACCGCGCGCCGTGCAGCAGGGATAGTCGCGGTTGCCGCTGTTGAACTCCTCGGAGCCGGAGATCGGCACGTAGACCCGGCCCTCGTGGTACTTCACGCCTGCGGTGATGCGTGCGACGACGTGATCGTCCACGCGCGTCTTCCAGAGCAGCCGACCGTCCTGTGCGTCGAGCGCAAACACATTGGCGTGCCCGTCGCCGAAGAACACTGCCCAGCGCGTCGCGCCCTGCCCGCTGACCGCACCGATCGTTGGCGAGTTGCGCACGATCGATCCATTCTGGAACGACCAGTAGACGCACCCCGTCTTCGCGTCGAGTGCGTAGATGTAGCCGTTGTCGCTTGCCGCGAACACGCGGCCCGAGACGACGGCCGGCTGTGCGTTGTTCGTCATGCCCTTGGGAAACCCGAAGGCCCACCTCACCTTCAGGCGCGGCACATCGGCGGAAGCGAGTCGGGCCGCCGCAGCGGGCTGGAAGCGGGTGTTGGCCAGATCGTTCCCCCACCCATTCCACGACGGACCGCTCGCCGGATCGCGCATGGGTGCGTTCGTCGTGCAGCGGTTCGGCAGCGATGCCGCCTCACCCGCACCGAGGCTTCCCATCGGCCGTCCGCTCATGAACTCGGCGACGCGAGTCTTCTGGATATCGGTCAGCGCCACGCCGCCATGGTTCCGTCCCGCCAGCGACTCGAAGATGCGCTCCGGCGTCAACTGCCGGATGCTCCACGCCGTGGGTGTCCCGTCCGGCGACTCATTGCGGTGGCAGCCGTAGCACTGCCCCTGAAAGGTCGCCCATCCGCTCTCGGTCCCCGGCAACGCACCGCGGCCCGCTGGAGGCGCCGTCGCCAGCGGTGTCGCGGGCGTCGTCGTCTGCGGTGAACTGGCGGGCGCCTGGGCGCCGATGAAGGCAGTGCAAACAAAGAGTGCTGCGGCTGACAGAGTGGCGACCTGATTCACAGTCCTAGTTCCCCTTTTGCGCATCGGTGCTCGAGCTGTATCCCGCCGCGAGCCATCCCTTCCACTTCTCGATGGCTTTTTCGCTGCCGTCGCAGCCACCGTCGGACGGGTTCACGAACGTACCGTTCGCGAGCCGCGCCCATCCAAGCCCTCCACCCGGGCGTCCGTCCCGCATCGGGCAGTACGAGACCGTGACGCTGGCGCCGGGCACGAAGGTACTGCCGCTGATGCCGCGAGTGAGCAGCGATGGCGGCGCCGATCCTTCGAAGCTCCAGAGCGTCTCAGTGCCGTCCGGATTCTTGACGTTGAGATAGAGCCACGAGTGCGGGGCGTTGAACGCCCAGCGAACGACCGTGCCGGTCGCGACTCTCTCGACGCTCCGGTCGAACATGGCGAACGAGTGGTGAGCCAGGAGAGCAGGCGCCGTCAGCAGGGTTGCCACGAGCACGCCGGTCAGCAGCCGGAAGGTCGTCTTCATTTCTGCTCCTTCCCGCCCGGCAGCGTGGTGTTGTAGATCGGATCGCGCGACTGTCCTGGCAGATCCGGGAACAGCGTCGTGCCGCGGGCATCCTTGAATCCCGCCTCGCCCGGCAGCCTCGACGTCGTCGTGCCCTTCTCGAAGACGTCGTTGTTGCTCGTTTCGCATTCCCAGTGCTGGACGCGATGGCCGGCCGATTCGAGTTCCTTCGCCCGGCGGAACGCGTAGACCGCGTTGACCGGCTTCACGAAGGCGTGGCGATCGTAGAAGGTGACCTGGACTTCGAGCCGCTCGACGTCGCCGGGATAGCGCTTGAGCTGCCACGTTTCGACTGACTCGAACTGATTGCTCGTCATCGGCGACCACCGGGTGAAGTCGGCGGGCAGGAGGTATTTCGTGTTGGTGACGAGCGCGCTGCCATTCCAGAACCCGATCGTGTCGCCGTACCAGGAGTGCGTGCCGTACACGTTCTTGTGCTCCTGGCCTATATAGACGCGGCGTATTCCAGGGCCGAAGTCGTTGATCAGATACGACTCGTGCGGCAGGTTGATGAACTCGTGCGAGTACGGCTCGAGCAGCCACCGCGGATACCCGGGCGGCTCGCAGTGCGTCAGCCGATCGTACTGAACCTCGCCGAGCTCCTGCTGTTGGCGCCAGCGCTCCCTGTAGGCCTTTTCGTACGGCGCCGTCAGGACACCCGCGCGAACGCTGCCCTTGAATCCCGGCGGATTGATGAAGCTGTTCATGTGAGTGTTGCCGGCAGTCACCCACAGGCCATCCCAGCGCGGCACGGACGCGAGCGTGTGCTTCGTGCCACCGCGCGCGAGCGCGAGGAGATGTTTGTAGTGCTCGTCGGACGTTGCGAATTCGCGCGGCGGAGGCACGACGACCAGCGGGGGTCCATACCCTCCTCCGAACGCGCCGGGTTGCGCGTCGAGCATCGACGGCGCGCTGACGAGCGCAAGGGCAGCAACGACGACCAGACGAAGGCTCTGGCTGAGACTCATAACAGCTCCAGGTGAGTGCACGACTCCCGGCAGGTACACCGTGAGGCGGCTGACGTGCCGCTCCGCGTCTTCGACTCGCGATCGCTATCGCGACCCTGAACCTGATGCGCCCGCAGCTGCGGCGGCGTCCTCGACCCGAGCCGCGCTGAGGATGTGACGCAACCCGTAGTTACCCTCGTGGCATGCGTACTCCCAGATCTCACCGTCGGCTTTCTTGATCGCGATCTGGCCCTTCCACGGCGTGTCCCACGTGGCCTTGTCTTCGATGGTGAACTGGTAGTCGATCGTCGTGTCGTCGGCGAGTGAGAAGCGCTCGGTGACCTTCAGGTCTTGCGACGCGCCCCGCCATGCCACCTTGTCGTTGTAGTTGGTCGTCTGAACGACCAGCGTGTCACCCTC
>JAICEG010000516.1 GCA_025924295.1 Vicinamibacteria bacterium | reverse complement strand
CTGTGTCGATTCCGTGTACGGGAAGTCAACGCCGGTGCGATGCTCGCCCGATCCGAGGTCGACCGCGAGTGGCGTCGGGTTTCCCGACAGGCTTCCGACGGCAACCGGAGCGCCGACCGAGTACAACCCGCTCAGGACATCCGTGAGCGTGTAGCCGCCGTTGCTGCCGGTCACAGCGGATCCGGTGGCCGCTCCACTCATGGAAATCTGCACACCGGACAGGCCCGGTTCAGCGGCGTCGCGCACGCCGTTGCGATTCCAGTCTGCGAAGGCTGACCCCGAAATGCTGCCGGGCTCGGGGCTCCACTCTGCATCTGCCACACCTGGTGCGGGCACGAATCCGCCGCAGATGCGAACGACGCTGTCATTGGGAGCGACGGCATCATCGCTGTAGCGAACACCGCTCGATCCGCCCGCCATACGGCCCTGGGGCGCATAAACGCAGCCATCGGCGCCCACACGCAGGAGCCCGCCCAGGAATCCGCCCGAGGCGAATACTGATTGCGTCGGTTCTGCCGTGAAGTCGCCCGCCGGGAAGGCCAGCCTCGTCATCGTACCGTCTTCGTTGAGCGTGACGGCGAAGTCGCCGGCGGCGCGGAAGGCGACGCCCTGAGGCATCGAGCTCATGGCGATCCGTCTCACGACCTGTGCGTTGTCGATCGTTCCGCCCGTCAGGGGAGTCGCGCGCCGGGCGATGACGAGCAGCCCCTGTGTGCCGGCGACGGTGTCACGGTAGGACGCCACGACATGACTGCCAGTCGGCGTGAAGTAGAGGCTCTCGATCGATTCGTCTTGCTCGCGATTGAATCGTGCGAAGCGGGCGGTGTTGGCCGACGTCAAGCTGAAGGCCCACAGCGTGCAGGTCGCCGACTCGCCCAGAGCGGGGCTGCAGCTCGCTGCCGTATAGACGATCTGCTCGTTGGTCGGATCGACATCGATACCGCGTCCGTTGCCTGCGTTCGCGAACTCGGAGTTGATCGGCCCCCCGAGCGTGGGAATTCCGTTTTCGGCGTTGATCGGCCACAGCCCGGTCAGCGTGTTCGCGAAGATCGTGCTGACCCCGTTGTAGAAGGCAGGATGGTTGACCACGCCGCATCCAAGCGGCGATCCGTCAACCAGCGACTCCTGATGCACTGTGCCGCCATGCCCGTCGGAAACGCGCCCTTGCCGATCGAAGCGGTGGTACTGATAGCCGAAGCACTCAGCAGCCCACACATCTCCCTGCGGTGTGAACGCGACGCCGCCGATGAATGCGTCGTTGCCATCGACAACGACCGGGTCGGCCGTCACGCCGTACAGTTCCTGCGTGAAGGGCGACGTGAGTGACGTAAACGAATGTCCCGGTCCGTCGGCCTTGATTGCGGCGGCGCAGCAGGCGAGACCTGCTACGAGGACCGTGATCTTCGTGCGATTCCGGACGACATCAGTTCTGAGCACGGCAGCGTCTCCTGAAAACGTGGGCGAACGACGGTGCTGGGTGCACTGCCGCTCCATCGCTGCCTGAGGCAGGAGATGTGCCATGCCTTCACGGATTTGACTGGAAAACCTTGACCTTTTGGACAACCACCGAGCACACCGCAGCTTGGACCGATCGCGCTCGATGACTTGTCAGCCGGAGCGATGACTACCGGATTTCGAATGAAACACAGGATCGGGCACGGTGTGTCTCGCGCTGTGCGAGAAGGGAACAGTGCTGGCGGAAATTGCAGGTTGACGGGCGATCGCGAGGGTGCCTAGTTTTTCAAACCGAGGCGCAGGAGCACACCGCGGAGTTCATCCTCGGTGACATCATCGACTGTTGTCGTCGCGCCGATCTCGATCGCGATGACGAAATGAAGTCGGCCGTGGACGACCTTTTTGTCTCGGCGTATCGCTTCGATCGCTTCAGAGATCGAAAGATCTGTGACCGAGGGCAGTGGGCCGAGCTTCGTGATGAGCCGCACGAGCGCGGCGCGTTCACGCTCGGCCATCGCCCCCCTGGCGACCGCGAGGTCCGCGGCAGCCGTCATTCCGAGCGCGATCGCCTCGCCATGCCTGAAGCGCCGGTAATGGGTGATCGCTTCGAGCGCGTGGCCAACGGTGTGTCCAAAGTTGAGAATTCGTCGCAGTCCACTCTCGCGCTCGTCCTTGGAAACGACGTCGGCCTTGATCCGGCACGAGTCGACAATCGCCGGCAGGAGCGCCGCGGAGTCCTTCGCGAAGATCGCTGTGGAGTCCCGCTCGAGGCGGTCGAAGAGATCGCGGTTGGCAATGACGCCGTACTTGACGACCTCGTAGAGCCCTGAACGGAATTCGCGCCGCGGCAGCGTCGTGAGGAACAGCGGATCCACGAGCACGAGCGCGGGTTGATGAAACGCGCCGATCAGGTTCTTGCCGAGGGCATGGTTGACGCCGACCTTCCCGCCGATCGAACTGTCGACTTGTGCAAGCAGTGTCGTTGGCACGTGCACGAGCGCAATCCCGCGCAGAAACGACGCGGCCGCGAATCCCGCGGTGTCACCGACAACACCGCCACCCACGGCGATGATCGTGCTGCCGCGATCGGCGCTGGCCCGAATCAGCGCCTCGTAGATCTTCGAGACGGACTGAAGATTCTTGAAGCGCTCACCGTCGGGCAGCAGGATCGGGTTTCCCCCACCGAGCGCGGCGCGGAGCCGCTCGCCATGGAGTCGCCAGACGACGGCACTCGAGACAATGAAACGCCGTGAGCCGATACCGTGCTGATCGAGCAGGGGCCCGACGTCCTGGCTGAGGCTCTCGCCGATCAGGATGGGCGAGGTACGTGTTCCTGTTGTGACGTCGATGCGGATGGGATCAGGCACGCGGCTCTGGGGTGTCGGCAGCAGTGATGAACCGGACGGTGCAGGGTTGACACGCAGAGCCCAAAGCCTCGAGTCGAGAGCCTGGAGCCGGTTCGTGTT
>JAICEG010000515.1 GCA_025924295.1 Vicinamibacteria bacterium | reverse complement strand
TTCGGCTATGCCGACCCGGACAGGCGGCTCGGCATCGGGTTCACGAAGAACTACTTCAACTATGCGACCGGGGGAGCCGTGAATCGAGGTCAACCGCCGCGCGCTGCCTCGAACGTCGTCACCGAAGCGGTCTTCGATGCGCTCGGACTGAAGCGCTAGCGCGATCGGCGGTGCGAACTCACTACGGTCGTCGGTGCAATCCCGCTGGTGGCTCGTCGGTGCGACTAGATGCGTTGCGAAATACGACTTGCGGCTGGCGCCGGACGGGGCTGTCCGGCGACAGGACCCGCCATCAGTAATTTCGCAACGATGCGCTCAGTCATTGGGAATCAATTGCGGGTTCCAGAGCACTTCCCACAGGTGTCCGTCGAGATCCTGGAAGTATCCGGCATATCCGCCCCAGAACGTCGCTGCGGGTCGCTTGACGATGCGCGCTCCCGCACGTTCCGCCTGTGCCATCACCGCGTCCACCTCTTCCTGCGATCGCACGTTGTGGCCGAGCGTGAACTCCGTCGGGCTGGGCTGAGACCGCGGCACCGACGAGTCCCACGCGATGTTGTCGCGCTCCCACAACGCGAGCTTCAGTCCTCCCTCCAGATCAAAGAAGGCCACCGCGCCATGCTCGAACTCCGTACCGACGATCCCCTCGGTGCGCAGGCCCAGCCCGTTGCGATAAAACGCCAGCGAGCGCTCGAGATTGTCCACGCCGACCGTCAGTACACTAATCCGCGCTTTCATCAGTCACCTCCGCAATCGTCGTGTCTGCGATCAGCAACTTTCGATCCGTGATGGCGAGGTGTTGGCCGTGTCACCATTTGAGCTCGACCCTCGATTGCTGAACCGCTGCGGCCGATGAGGTGATGCATGCTCGTCACCATCGGCGCTCGCTGCCGGATCATGTTCGGTGCCTGCGTGATCGCCGAGGGTGAACCGATCGCCATCGGTGACGACTGCGTCGTGATGGAACATGCCGTTATTCGAAGCACCGACCAGCATCAGATGACTGTCGGGAAACACTGTCTCATTGGACCGCAGGCTCACCTGGTTGGCTGCACGCTCGACGATTGCGTGTTCATTGCGACCGGAGCGACGGTGCTGCACGGGGCACGGCTGCGATTCAATGTGGAAGTCCGGGTCAACGCGGTCGTGCACATCAGAACCGAGCTCGTGGATCACGCGGTCGTCCCCATCGGCTGGATCGCCGTTGGCACGCCGGCGACCATCCTGCCGCCCGATCAGCACGACGCGATCTGGGCCGTACAGAAGGGGCTCGATTTTCCACGGTACGTCTACGGCGTGGCGCGAGCAGCAGACGGGCACACCAACATGCCTGAGATCACGACCCGTCGATCCGAAGCCCTCGGCCGACATTCGAGCGATGAGGCGCTGCCATATGATGGTGCGCGATCGGGGCCGGAGCGGGGAGCATGAGTCTACAGGTCAAGGGCGCCATCGCCGCCATCGCTGACTTCGTCGCGAATGGAATCGTCACTGCCGGCGCGCGCGAGCGAGCGGCGACGGCATTCAAGGACACCTGCGGCGTGATGCTGGCAGGCGCGGTCGAGCCACCTGCGCAAATGGCCCAGTCGATGGCCGCCGACGAAGGCCGCGGCGACTGCTGCATCGTCGGAACGGCCCTGAAGACGAGTCCGGGGCTGGCGGCATTTGCCAACGGCGTCGCCGCACACGCACTCGACTACGACGACATGTGCTTCGTGTCACTCGCCCACCCGAGTTGCGCACTGGTCCCGGCGATCCTTGCGGCAGGCGAGATCGTTCACTCCAACGGCACCACTCTCCTCGACGCCTACATCGTCGGGTTCGAGCTCGAATGCAGGCTGGGAAACGTGATGAACCCGCGCCACTACCATGAGCGCGGCTGGCACTGCACCTCGTCGATCGGAACAGTTGGGGCGGCCGCCGCGGCCGCGCGCGTGCTCGGCCTCGATGCACACGCGGTTCAGCACGCACTCGGAATCGCAGCCTCCTCTGCGTGCGGGCTGAAGGAGAACCTCGGCACGATGGTCAAGCCGCTGCATGCAGGTATCGCCGCGCGCAACGGCCTGATGGCGGCGCAACTGGCACAGCGCGGTTTCACTTCGAGCCCCCAGGCCCTCGATGGGCCGCAGGGATATTTGGTGGCGATGGACAGCGAGCACGCCACGCTCGATATCGCGGTGGCGGATCTCGGCGTCCGCTGGGAGATCCTCGAGACCGGCGTGACGGTGAAGCTGTATCCGTCGTGCGCGGCGACGCATCCACCGCTCGACGCCCTGATCGACTTGAAGCGGCGCGAGCGATTCATCGCAGATCAGGTCCAGTCGATCGAGGTGGAGGTCGACTCGATGACGCCGCGCCTGCTGATTCATCCCGACCCGACAACGGGACTCGAGGCGAAGTTCAGCATGCCGTTCTGCGCCGCGGCGGCCATGGTGTATCCGAGGGTCGGGATCGACACGTTCGACATCGAACACATCGAGAATCCCGATGTGCAGAGCCTGATGCCGAGAGTTACGCTGCGCGCCAACGAGGCATTCGATCAGGCGGCGCCACTCTCACAGGCACGCGTCACCGTGCGCCTGCGCGACGGGCGCGCGTTGTCACAGTCAGCCGACGGTGCGCGCGGCTATCCGGGTCGATTGACAGACGAGGAACTGGCGACGAAGTTCGCCGGTTGCGCCACGCGTACGTTGAGCCAGTCGACCACGGCCTTAGCTTGGGCGGCGCTGGGCGATCTCGACAAGATCGCTGACGCTCGAGAGCTCACGCTGGTCCTTTGTTCTTAGGCCTTGGTGCTTGGTCCGTCCACTCTGGGTTCTTGGTCCGTCCTTGGTCCTTGGTCCTTGGTCCTTGGTGCTATTAAACCGTGCACCAAGAACGAAGCGTGGACGGACCAAGCACCAGGCACTATGGACCCAGGACCAT
>JAICEG010000514.1 GCA_025924295.1 Vicinamibacteria bacterium | reverse complement strand
TCGACGAACCGCACGATCGTGTTGTCGTCGGCGTGCGCCGTGGGTCGTGGCAGCACCTCAACTCGCTTGCCCCCAAGCGTGATCGTGATCGGATCGCGGTAGGTCAGATCAGGTGGACGTACGAACGCGAGCGGACCACGGGTCACCTCGGCACCGCTCAGGGTGCCGTTGCGATCGTCGTCGTAGAGGGCGAACTGCGTCTGCAGGTTGCCCTGCGCTTCGTCGCGTTCGATCGTCCCGTTGCCGTTGCGATCCTGTTTGGCCGCGTTCTGTGGCAGCGGCGTGCTCGCCGGCGGCATCGCCAGCCGCGGCATCATCGCCTCATGACCGACGATGCGCGCCGTGTCGGCAAAGACCGCTGCGCCCGACCCGTGATCCCAGTGATGGTGGCTGTAGATCACGTACTTCACCGGCATCTTGAACCGTGTCGCCAGCTCTCCCTTCAGCCAGGTCGCGAACTCGGTGCCGATCGGCTCGACGAGGACGATGCCATCGGGGGTGACCATGAAAACGGAGAGGTAATCGTCCATGCGGGCGTAGTAGACGTCACCCGTGAGTTTGCCGATCTCCTGTCCTTTGTAGGCCGTCTGCTGGTAGATGCTGCGCGGTTGCGCGCCGGCCGGCGCGGCCAGTCCGGCGAAGAGCACCGCACTCGCGAGCGCACAGACGGTGCGATTCACAGCTTCACCTCGCTGACTTGAATCGTTGGCTGCGAGTTGGTGTAGTTCGGGATGTCCGCCAGAATCGGCGCGCTGTGTTGGGCAAACGCGGCCTGAAAGGCATCGAGAGACTCGAAGAACAGATGTCCCAGCGCGATGTATGGAGCCGGAACACCGGGCTGCCCGCCGGCAAGGCCCTGCTCGACGTTCATGCCTTTGAGTGCACCACCCATCAAGTCGCGCACCATGGGCATGTGGCGATCGAGGTAGTACGCCATGTCGAAACGCACACCTGACGTGTTCGGATACAGCACGCTGACTTTGATCATGTTGTCCTCTCTCCGGCGCCGTGGAAACTTACCTCATTTTTATGTAGTTCGGCTGGCACCACTCCACCAGACGCGAGCCCCTTCCGAGCGGAGGGGACCAGCGAACACCCGCCCCGACGGACCAAGCGCACCCTTCACACGGTCGACGAGGCGTGCCGCCCTGTCGTCGTCTTCCACAATCCCATAGACCGTCGGTCCCCACGAGCTCTGACCGACGCCGGCCGCGCCCCACTCGGCAAGCTGCGTCACCAGTCCGCGACTCGGACCGGACGCGAACGTCCCGCCCTGCGCCGGCGCGAACCATCGCCCGGTCACTTCCTGAATCTCACTCAACGCACGACCGAACGACTCGAGATCGCAATCGGCCAGTGCCGGCAGCAACACCATCAGCACCAGGTGCGAGACGTGCTCGACATCGTGTTCCGACGGCCTGGGTAGACGGGCAAACGCTTCGGCCTCATCGGCGCCACTCATCCCGGGCGGTCCATCGGGCACGACGACGACACATCGCCAGTTGTCCGGAAACGGGAGCCTGGCGATGAGCGGGCCGCACTCCTCGCGCCCCGCGCGACGGCCGCCTTCGACGACGAGGCCGCCGTGCGCGAACGTCCACGTGCCGATGGCCGAGCGCTGCGCTCGTCCCATCGCGCGGGCCAGTGAGCGTGTGTCTGTCTCGATATCGTGGATTTCGGCCAGCGCCCGGGCCACTGCAAGCGCGAGCTGCGTGCCCGATCCCAGTCCGGCGTGAGATGGGAGCGACCGATGGACCTGGACGCGAGCGCCGGATTGAATGCGGTGATGGTCGAGGAACTGCTGTGCGAACGACTTCGCCCGGTTGGCATCCTCACCTTCGACTGCGAGCGTGTCCGCCGCAGCCGCCGAGACCAGCAGCGACGGCGCCGCAGCAGCCGCTCCAATCCCGCCGAACCATCGCCCCGCCGACCCGCGGAGATCGAGGACACCGAAGTGCAGGCGTGCGTACGCCTCGACACACACCGTAGCGCCTGTGCGCATGGACCCGTCGCGGTTCAGGAACGTCTCCTGATCACTTTGCCGGCGACGACCGACGCATGA
Organism: Vicinamibacteria bacterium; assembly: GCA_025924295.1. Taxonomy (GTDB): domain Bacteria; phylum Acidobacteriota; class Vicinamibacteria; order Vicinamibacterales; family UBA2999; genus Gp6-AA40. The sequence continues at coordinate 869 of JAICEG010000514.1, read as the reverse complement.
GCAAAAAGCTTCGACTGCCCTTTTCGCGGCGTGTTGGCATTGTCCACGAACTCGAACTCACCGCTGCGCAGCTCGAGGAGGGTCAGATCGGCTGGCGAGCCAGCGCGGAGCGTGCCGAGGTCCCCGAAATCGGGAAAGACGTGGGCCGCGTTGATCGTCGCCCGCTCGATGACCTGATCGAGAGGCAGGCCGAGCATCAGGAACTTCGAGAGGACGTTCGGGAAGTCGAACACCTGATCTTTGAGGCCGGCATCGTTCAAGTCGGAAGAGATCGTGTCGGGGAGAAATTTCTGTCGAATCCCCTGCTCGGCCGTGTCCCACGTGATGTGACCAACGCGGCCGTGGCCGATGTCGAACCGAACGCCACGGCGACGCGCCGCCACGACATCCGGCAAGACCCGGCCCTTGTCGTCGAAGATCCCATGGGGCGGCGGGGCGTACACGTGCGTCACGATGTCGCCGGTCTTGAGCAGCGCGAGGATCGCGGGCATCGGCGACACCGTGTCGCCGACATGCACCATCACACGCAGGCGGAACGGCTCCACCATGAGCTGCGCCCGTCGCAGCACTTCGAGATCGTTGGTTCCGGCGACTGACTTCGAGATGCGCGCCTTGACACCAACGATGACATCGCGGTGCCGCTCGATCGCGTTGCGCGCCGCCGCCACGTCCACACGGCTGATGTCCAGTGCCTCACCATCCGGGAGAATGCCGGTCCGCGCGACGTTGAGCAGAACCCGCACGCGGTTCGGTGCTCCCTTCGCGAACCCCACCACGTCATCGACCTGATCGGCCCCGCGCGATCCACCGTCGACCATCGACGTCACACCGTGATTCAGACAGATCGATGGCATCTCCTTCGATCGTAC
>JAICEG010000513.1 GCA_025924295.1 Vicinamibacteria bacterium | reverse complement strand
GATCGTGGTCAACAAGAAGCACAAGAAGATCTACGCAGGGATCCGTGCGTGGACGGCTGACAAGCGCGCGGTCGTGGACGTGATTGACATCGCCACGCACAAGCTGGTTCGCAGCGTCGCCGTTCATCACCCGGTGCACAACACCTACGTGACACCAGACGACAACTTCGTCATCGCCGGTCTCTCCGGCGAGGTCAAGCCGGGAGAACCGACGATCCAGGTGATCGATCCGGCCAAGGACGAAGTCGTGTGGGGGATGGAATTGACGGGATATCAGCAGTACGGCCGCAACAACCACGAGGTTCGGCCGATGGCCTTCGAGGCCAACGCGGATGGCTCGACCAAGCGGATGTTCGCGCAGGCGACCGGCATCAACGCCGTGTGGGTCATAGACTGGAACACGCGCAAGGTCGTGCAGATGCTGTGGCCTCCCAAGCTTCCACTCTGGAAGCAGAACGCCGACGGCATTCAGACGGGTGACATGCACGGTGTCGAGGTACTACCGGATCGGTCGGCGGTGTGGGCGTCGAGTCGTCTCGACAGCCGGATCTACGGCTGGTCGTTGCCCGATCTGAAATACATCGGGGCCGTCGAAGTCGGCCCGACCGCGAACTGGATGACGCCGACGCCGGACAGCAAATTCATGTACGTGGCGATATCCGGTTCGGATCAGACGGTTGCCGTGGATCTGCAGAAGCTGGCGATCGTCGCGAAGATCAAGACGGGGGCACGGCCGGCGCGGATCAGCACGGCGATCCTGCCGCTCGATCGCGTCAACACGGCGCCGGCAAGCAGCAGCACCGCGCAGGAGTGACAGCCATGCGCGCAACACGTCACGTCACATGGCAGCAGAGATTTGCGGCGTGGGCGATCGCCACGACCGGCATCTTCCTGGTCGCCGCCTATCAAGCGGCATCGCCGTCGGCGGAGCCACGCTTTGCGCAGACGGCGACGGCACAGGCCGCGCCGAGGCCTGCTGACGTCGAGTCATTCCGCAAGACCATCGAGCCGATCTTCATGCGCGATCGCGGTGGCACGATGGCGGGCTACGCGGCCTGCGTAATGTGCCACACGTGGCAGACGAGCCTGCGTTTCGATCTCGAAACACCAGCGACGGACGCGGGCTGGTCGGCCGAGCAGTCGCAGATGAACTTCCAGATGATCACGCAGTTGGTGAACACGAAGTCACCGGAGAACAGTTGGCTGCTGCTCAAGCCGCTCGAACCGAAGGCAGGCGGGCTCGGACATACCGGCGGCACGTACTGGACCTCGCGGGAGGATCCCGAGTTTCAGGCCGTCCTGAACTGGATTCGCAGCCTGCCGGCGGACCGTTACGTTCCAGCACCGCAACCGGCGGTGGACTTCGAGTTCTTCCGCTCGTGCGTCCAGAACGTCTTCGCGAAGCCACGCGAAGGTCATATCAACTGCAGCAACTGCCATGGGGCGGGGCTCATGGGCTTTGCGCCGCTTCCGCGCGACGGTCGCACCACGTGGAACGAAGAAGAGGCGCGCGCGGCATTTCGCGTCATCTCGCGTCTCATCGTCGCAGGGAACCCGGAGAAGAGCCGCTTCATGCTGAAGCCGCTTCACCCGGATGGCGGCGGATCCTACGCGCACAACGGAGTGCGGCGCTGGCAGACGCGCGACGATCCGGAGTGGCAAATGCTGGCCGCCTGGGTTCGCGGCGAGCGAAAGGGGAGTAGCTGCTCGTAGGGCAGGCCGCCGACTCAGGTCCGGCTAAAGGCGGATACTACGGCGCTAGCTGTAGTGTCCGTTGAGCAGGTCGTCGAGGCGCGTGGGATCCGGCGGTTTCGTCAGGTGCTCGTCGAATCCGACCTCGAGCGATGCCTGGATGTCGGTGTCCTGTCCGTAGCCGCTGAGGGCGACGAGCCGGGTGCGGTCGTTCCGCGGATCCTGGCGAATACGCTGCGCGAGCTCGTAGCCGCTCATGAGCGGCAGTCCGAGATCGACGAGTGCCAGATCGGGTCGCACCCGTTCGATGCACTCGACGCCTTCCAGTCCGTTGGCCGCCGTGAACACACGCAGACCTCCCGACTCCAGCAGGATCTGCAGCATGTGGCGCGCGTCGTCCTGATCCTCCACGATGACGACGGTCTCGACCGGCTTTCGGGCTTTCGCGTCGTGCCCGCCCGCATGGATCGTCGAAGCCGGAGCCAGCGGCAGCCAGACGGTGAAGACGCTGCCGTGTCCCGTCCCGTCGCTGGAGGCTTCGACGCGGCCATCATGCAGCTGCACCAGTGACTTCAGCAGCGTCAACCCGATGCCCAAGCCTCCCTCCGACCGGGCGAGTGTCTGATGGCCCTGCACGAACAGATCGAAGATCCGCGGCAGCATGTCCGGCTCGATCCCTCGCCCGTGATCGGTGACGCGAATCATCGCATCGGTCCCGATCCGGCGGACCTCGAAATGTACCTGCGAGCCGCGCGGCGAGTACTTCGAAGCGTTGCTGAGAAGGTTCGCCTGGATCTGCTGAAGCCTGGCCGTATCGCCCATGACGACGAGCGGCTCGCTGGCGATGTCGACCGACAACTGCGTCTCGTGTTCCGCCAGGAACGGTCCGAGCGCCTCGATCGCTCCGTGAGCCGTGTCCCGGAGATCGACGGGCTCGGTTCTCAGCGTGATGTGGCCGCGCGTGATGCGGGCGACATCCAGCAGATCGTCGAGCAGCCGCGACATGTGATTGGCCTGGCGGGTTACGACCTGGCTCGCTTCGTGACTCGCGCCGTCGGTCCAGTCGCCGTTCTCGAGGACGCGCGTGGCGCTCAGGATGGCCGCCAGCGGGTTGCGCAGCTCGTGCGACAGCATCGCCAGGAACTGCTCGCGACGGCGGACCCCCTCATGGATCTCCTGCTCGGCCTGGCGCCGCTCGGTGACATCGAGGAACGTCACCACCGCACCGATCACGTCCTG
>JAICEG010000512.1 GCA_025924295.1 Vicinamibacteria bacterium | reverse complement strand
TATTCGGACCCTCACATAATCGGTCGGCGACGCACTCGTACGGGAACCTCCGGCGGTCATGCAACTCGAAAGGAGGAGTCTGTCCATGCGTTCACGCGGCAGAATCGTGGTGGTGTTCGCCTGTGTCGTACTGATGCAGGCAATGGTGCCTTCCCTCGTCCACGCCCAGGCGACGCTGGCCGGTGTGGTTCGCGACACGTCAGGAGCCGTGCTGCCTGGCGTCAGTGTCGAAGCATCGAGCTCTGCGCTGATTGAAAAGTCCCGGACGGCCACCAGTGATGGCACCGGGCAGTACCGCATCCCCAATCTGCCTCCGGGCACGTACGACCTCACCTTCTCTCTTGCCGGGTTCAACGCGGTCCAGCGGCAAGGTGTGCAGGTGACCGGGTCTGGCGTGATCGCAATCAACACCGAGATGCGTCTGGGCGCCCTGCAGGAAACCGTTACGGTCACCGGCGAGACACCCATCGTCGACACGCAGTCGACGAGGCGCGAGATGGTGATCAGCGCTGAGTCGCTCGCCACGCTCCCCGTCACACGCAGCTACGGAACGTTGCTCGCCGCCATCCCGGGAATTACAACTGACAACACGTCGCGCGGCGCGATGACCGAACCGTTCATGACGTTCTTTACCTCGAACGGTGGTCGCGGAAACGAGGGCCGCATGTTGATCAACGGCCTGCCCGTGGCAGCGTCATTCAACGGCGGCGGCGTCTCGACGTTCATCTACGACGTGGTGAACACAGACGAGATGCAGGTGCTCGTGTCGGGCGGGCTTGGCGAAAGCGAAGCGGGTGGCCCGAGCGTCAATCTGATACCGCGATCTGGTGGTAACTCGTTCAGCGGGTCGGCGTTTTACAGCGGCACGGGCGATGCCTTGCGATCGGACAACATCGACGAATACCTGGCCAGCATCGGCCTGACACGGCCGCCGGCCCTGCTCAACCAATACGATGTGAGCGGTTCGCTTGGCGGTCCCATCGTGCGAGACCGTTTGTGGTTCTTCGGCTCCGTGCGCGATTTCGGAAGTACCACGTACACCGAGGGCGTGTTCGCGAATCTCTACGCCGGCGATGCGAGCCGCTGGGACTACGAGCGCGACGAATCTGTCGAGGGGCGCGGGACCAACCGCCGGGACATCTTCTCCGTCAAGCTGACCGCGCAAGTGAGCGCGCGGAACCGCGTCACCTTCTCACACGAGTATCAGCACCGCTGCTCGGGCGGGACGATCACGGCGGCCGGCGGCGGCTGCCGCGGGCGCGGCGACGATTGGATCGGTCTCGGAACGCTCACGGCCTCGCCCGAGACGTGGCCCGGGTACCATGACTTTCCGTACCATGTGACACAGGCGACCTGGTCATCTCCGTTGTCGAACCGGGTGCTGCTCGAGGCCGGCTTCTCGCGCTTCCAGTATTTGTGGGCAGGCTTCGGCATCGCGCCGCCCGACTCGTTGACGAGCATGATCCCGGTGACCGAATCGCAAGCCATCGACGATCATCGCGCGAACTTCACGTATCGCGGCACCTTCGATCCACTCGGCTTCGGATGGGCGAACAACGATGCCAACCCGAACAACTGGCGCGCGTCGATGGCGTACGTCACCGGAGCGCACAGCATCAAGTTTGGGTATCAGGGCTCGTATCAACGATCGCTGCAGGCCAGGGACGCCAACTCGACGCTGCTGCGCTACACGATGAACAACCGACAGTTGAACGGTGTCAGCTACACGCTTGCGACACGGTGGGAGCAGAACGACCGCACGGCCACCTCGGCGTTCTACATCCAGGACCAGTGGACGCTGGGGCGCGTGACGCTCCAGGGTGCGATCCGGTACGACCGGGCGTCGAGCTGGGCACCAGCCGAGGGAAATGGTACGACGGAGATCTCGCGCTTCAATCCGGCGCCGATCACCTTCCCGCGCACGGTCAGTGTGGCGGGCTACAACGACATCACGCCGCGGTTGGGCGTTGCCTGGGACGTCTTTGGAAACGGGAGGACCGCTGTCAAGGCCAACTGGGGCACCTACCTGCAGAATGCCACCAACGATGAAAACTACACTGCCAACAACCCCGCGGCGCGAATTCAGCGCAACGTGTTGACGCCGGCGCGCGCGTGGCAGGACAACGGAAACTTCATCGTCGATTGCGATCTGAGGAACCCGGCTGCGCAAAACAGCCTGGCGACCGGTGGCGACAACTGCGGCGCGCTGACCGGGGACAACGCCAACTTCGGCAACGCCAATCCCAACCTGACGGTCGTCAACCCGGCGATTCTCGAGGGGTGGGGTGTCCGTCCAAGCGACGGGCAGCTCGGTGTGTCGGTCCAGCAAGAGCTGCTCCCGCGCGTGTCGCTCGAGGCCAGCTACAACCGGCGCTGGTTCCAGAACTTTTTCGTCGACGACAATCAGCTCGTCGGGCCGTCCGACTACACACCGTGGACGTTCACAGCGCCTCTCCATCCGGATCTGCCAGGGGGTGGCGGCTACCCCGTCACGGTCTACTCACGCCTTCGGGCGATCGGTGCGCAGACATACCGGACGTTCGAGACGGATTTCGGCGACGCGCGCACACAGTACTGGCATGGCGTGAACGTGTCGTTGAATGCACGGCTCGCCAACGGGCTCACGTTCCAGGGTGGAACGAGCACCGGCCGGGGCGTTCGGGATACCTGTGACACGAGCAGGAACCTTCCCGAGACAATCCTGGGAACAGGCACGGCCACGTCGCAATTGACACAGGCTTCCGCGTGCAACGTGACGGAGCCGTGGATGACGTCGTTGCGGGGGATGGCGGCCTACACAGTGCCCAAGATCGAAGTACTCGTCAGCGCGCAGGTCAGATCGCTCAATCCGGCCAACATCGGCGGCGTCGGCGGCGGGTCCGCCACCAACGGCGCATCGCTGAATGCCAACTACCAGCTCCCCAACAGCGTCGTTCAGCAGATCCTCGG
>JAICEG010000511.1 GCA_025924295.1 Vicinamibacteria bacterium | reverse complement strand
CAGCGCACCCGAGAGCGTGAGGCGATCGATCGTCCACTGCTCCTGCGCGAAGAAGGCGTCGTTCCGCATCCACAGCAGCTGCTCGAAGTTGTTGATGAACTGTGTGAGCTGGTTCGGCACGCCGTTGTTGACGCGGTACTGGAGGTTGTTGCCGCTCCGGTTCGTCAGGTTCTGAACACCCAGCATGGTGCCGGTGTAGCCGAACTTGAAGCTCCGGGATCCGGTGACGTACGCGCCCGCTGCACGCCACGTGTAGGTGATGTTCTTGTTGCGTGAATCGCTGAAGACATTGAGTGTCTGGGATCGGTAGTTGAGGCCGGCAATGTTCCCGTTGGCCGGGCAGCCGGCCGTGCACTGCTCGACCATCCGCTCCAGGTTGTTCGTGTTGAGGTGCTCCTTGGCACGACCACCCCACCGTGAGAAGAAGTATCCAAATCCGCCTTCCAACAGGAACCTGCTGCTCACCGGTGACGAGTACGTGGCCTGCTGGAACCGCATCGGGCCGAGGTCCGCGTAGGTGTTCGCCTCAGGAGAGGTCGTAGCGTTGGCCGCGAGGCCGCCGTTCTCGCACTTCTGACACACTTTCTGCTCGTCCCAGAAGACGTTCACCTTGTTCCTCGGGCTGATCTGCGCCGTGATACGGGCGCTCGCGTTCTGCCACGTCTGATCCTTGAACGCCTGTCGGCTCAGGTCCGGCTCGTAGGTCCACTTGGTCGGGTCGCCCGCGTTCCTGTTCTCGTACATGTTCACGATGTAGTTCGAGTTCCCCTGGAACCGCAGCGTGCCGAAGAACCAGAGTCGGTCGCGGCTGATCGGACCGCCGGCCGAGGTGTTGAAATCGTAGGACTTGATGAGCGGGTTCGGCGCCGTGAGCCCTGCGGCCTTGAGCTCGTCGGTGTAGTTGCTGCCCTGTAGTGCTCCGTTCCCCCACGTGGTGAAGATGCTGCCCGATAGCGTGTTTCCTCCAGACTTCGGCACGATGTTCATCACCGGCCCGCCCGACTCCACCTCGCCCAGGCTGCCCGACGTCGTGAACGTCACTTCCTGTGCGTTCCGCGTGTCGGTGAGGTAGTTCGTGCCGCCGGCCTGCGGCACCGCGATGCTGATGCCGTCCACCAGCAGGCGCGCCTCGCGATTCGCCCGCCCACCATCAAGGAGGGTGCCGTGCGAGCTGAAGGTGCACGAGTTGCAGGGCCCGGTGCTCACATCCTGCTGGCCGCCGAAGATGGCCGGGACGAGCACGAGGAGCGCGTTATACGAGCCGGCGGTCGGGATAGCGGAGATGACTTCGCCAGTCAGCACGGTCTGCCGCTGGGCGCTCTGAATGTCCACGACCGGTGTTTCGCCGATCACGGTGATGGTCTCCTCGACACCGCCCACTGTGAGGTCGGCGTTGACGGTGACGGTCGTAAACGCATTCAGTTCCAGGCCCTCGCGACGAACCGTGGCAAAACCTGGCAGAGTGAACGTCACTGTGTAGTCGCCGGGCCGCAGATTCTCGATCCGGTACAGCCCCGCGCTGTCGGTCGTGGCGGAGCGGACTTTCTCGATGAGGGCAGGACTCGTTGCCTCGACGGTGACGCCGGGCATGATGGCGCCGGAGGTATCCCTCACCGTCCCCGCAATCGTGGCCTGCGCATGGACCTCGGCCGGCAGGAGCGCCAAACAGGCCAGTATCATGATCGACCCGAGAACTGTCGCTGGCTCGAGCCGTGCTCGCGTCGCTTGTGGGTGCTGGTCGGAAGTCATCAATGCCTCCTCGATCGTGCTGGTTGGCGCCGCATGCGCAATCGCGCGACGGTGATTCTCCGACGTGAAAGCTGGGTCGGCGAAGAGCGCATCGTATCCCTTGGCACGTCGACGAAACGAGAGGGACCATCAGCGCTGCTTCGCGGTCGCGTCGTAGTTGACGGAATTATGTATTGGAAGTTCTTCCGTGGGCCGATTGATGAGTTGGCATCCCCGACCGGTCTCTAGATCGATTGCAGCTCGAGATCGGAAGGTCTCATCGGCGTGCGAGAGTGTCACCCGAGGCTCGTGGCTCACGCGGCGACGTTACTTTCAGGAATCGAAACGAAAGACAAAGATCAGCATGCCTAACGACAACGTGCTCAGCGCTGGCGCTGCTACTGCGGTCTGGGGTATCTGGTCGGCCATTGAGCTCGCTCCCTTTCGCCGACATCGGGCGATTCCGTCACGCGATTGGGACAAGGGATCGTTGTTGGCCTTGAATGTGGCGCACGGCTTTCGGTTGGTCGGCATGCTGGTCGGCTTCCTGGGCGTAGGACGCATCGATGGTGCCGATACTGCTCTCCAGTTGTCCGGTTTGGGACTCATGTTCGCCGGCATCACTATTCGCTGGACGGCCATTCATGCCTTGGGAGTCTTCTTCACGGGTCGCGTCCAGATTCGAGAAGGTCACACACTCATACGGACCGGGATCTATTCGCGACTTCGTCATCCTGCGTACGCCGGCTCTTTGCTCGCTTACCTCGGTCTCGGACTGGCGTTCTCGAACTGGTGGACCCTCGCATGCAGCGTTCTGCCTTATCTAGTCGCGCTCGGCTATCGGATCCACGTTGAGGAGGCCGTCCTTCAGGAGACGTTCGGACCAGCCTACGCACAATACGCGCGGACGACAAAGCGCATCGTTCCCTGGGTGTACTAAGGCACGGCCCTGACAACGGGCCCCAGCGGGCACTCCTGTGCCCGGACGAAGTATTCGTGACTCAGACACAACGCCGTCCCCGTCCGACGAACTCGTAGAGTTCGACAGGACGGGCCGTCGGGACCGACGTCGCCCGATCGTCATCGGCGTGCGCGCTCGTGGCGCAGGCGATGAACCGATATCCTGCGCAGCGGTCTCGATGTCTACCGGCTGACTTGGAGGCTGGCTCCGCCACTAGGACCGCGACCGGGGCCGCTGCCAAGGATGTCACCGCTGGAGACAAGCTTGACCCAAAGCGAACCGTTGCCCTTG
>JAICEG010000510.1 GCA_025924295.1 Vicinamibacteria bacterium | reverse complement strand
GCCGCCTTCGACCGCCAGGACGTCGAGTTCGTGGGCGCCATCCGTGAGGGGCGGGAGCCCGAGTCGAGCGCCGCGAGTTGCGTCAAGACGATGGCTCTGCTCGACGGGATCGATCGGGCGATGAACGGATAAACTAAAAAGACCCCGGGGGTAATTTTCCCGGGAGTTCGTGCAGAAAATCACCCCCGGGGTCTTTTGAGGGAGTCAGAGAGATGGGCGAGATCGTTGCAGCAGTCGGAACGTGCCACACGCCGTACATGTTCACGCGGCCACCGGACGAGGATCCCAATCAGCTCGCGCAGGCCGGCGCGGCCATGAACGAGCTCGGCAAGGTCCTCGACGAGACCAAGCCGGACGCCATCCTGTTCTTCGGCGCCGACCACGTCGAGACGTTCTCGGTGAGCTGCGTGCCGTCGTTCGCCATCGTGGCCGGCGATCGCGCGATCGCGAAGTTCGCCGGGCGCGAGCACAACCTGCCGATTCATCGCGAGCTGGCCGAGGACATCCTCAACAAGCTGGTCACCGACCACCACTTCGACATGGCCTACTCGGAAGACGCCGAGCTCGGCCACGCGTTCTCGATCCCGTTCGAGTACGTGATCGGCAAGCGTTCGATCCCGGTGGTTCCTTTCTTCGCCAACACGTACGTTCCACCGCTGCCGACTCCCAGGCGATGCGCCGCGCTCGGCAAGGCGATCGCCGAGATCGTCAAGGGGCGTAAAGAGCGCGTCGCGATCATCGCGAGCGGCGGAATGTCGCACTTCCCGGGCACCACGAAATACCTCACGCCCGAGTTCGACTTCGACCGCTGGCTCGTGTCGCAGTTCGAGGTTGGCAACACGGATGCGCTGCTCGACATGACCGGCACGCAGCTCGACGAGGTCGGCAACACCGAGCTGCTCAACTGGGCCGTGATGTTCGGCGCGATCGGCGCCCTGGAAGGTGAGCTGATCGACTACATCCCGACCTGGCACCACGGGCTGTGCATGATGCGCTTCCTGCCGCAGCGTGCGCGCACGAAGGAGCGCATGCAGGTCGCGGAACAGTTCGGCGGCTTCAAGTTCGCGAACCAGGGGTTCTTGTTCTACAAGCACCCGCCGTCAGAGGCCTACGGGTTGAACAAGCTGATGTTCGAGTCGCGCCACAGCGCGGAGCTGCGTCACCGCATCATCAACGACTTCGAGAAGGTCGCTGACGAGTACGGGTTGAAGGGCAAGCAGCGCGAGGCGGCAAAGGAGCTGATCAACGTCGGCCACGGCGGCAAGGTCAGCGATCACGTCGGACCGCTCGCCGAGGCGGGAGCGCATCCGCTGCAGGCGCTGATGTCGCTGCACGTGATCTTCTCGACCAGCCACGCGCGCGGACAGGCCGCGATGGCGGCGGGCAGCAAACACTAGAGGGCCCTCTCAAAACGTTGGCCTCTTTTCTCGATCCTCTTCTGCGGGCGGGGACCTCGCCGGCGCTGCTGATCGACGAGCGGAACGGCCGAGTCATCGCGTCAACGTTGTTGACGGCGTTCGACTCGGCCAGTCGACGGCGCGGATTGCTGAAGCATGACTCGCTGCCGGAAGGCACGGCGCTCATCATCGCCCCCAGCAACGCCATTCACACCTTCTTCATGCGTTTCTCGATCGATGTGGCCTTCCTCTCCAGATCCGGAGAATTGCTGAAGCTGCGCCACAATATGCCGCCCTGGCGGATGGCGGCGGCGTGGCGCGGGTTCGCGGTCGTCGAAATGTCGTCTGGCGCTTTCGATCGTGCGGGCGTTCGTCCAGGCGATCGGCTTCGCATCGCCTCACGCGAGACGACTACCTCCAGCCCGACAGTTTGATTGGTCCCGGGCAAACGGATCGAAGCCCGACTCCAAGCCAGGACACGGTCCTCGCATCACCCGGCCGCAAGATCCGCGGAAATCCGTCGATTTCGTTGCACTCGCGCGATGCCTGCGAGCGATCGCAGCGAGCGACGCGACGTCGGCATTCGGGTTGCTCGATAGGACCACATGCTCGATCGGCGACGGTACAAGAGATACAAGCTGGAAGAACCGGCTGAAGGAGTGATCCGGATGTTTCGAGACGTCATCGTGCGTCGCGAGGGAAATGACGAGTGGATTGTGATCAGTCGTGAAGCGGCTGTCACAGGTGAGAGGCTGCTCCTCGACCTCCCCGACGAGGAAGAGTGCAGTCCCGACCGGCGGTTCCCCGCGTGCGTGATTGAAAGCCGGCCGGTCATCGTCGACGGCGAGATGCGCCACCGGATTCGGCTGCATACCAGCGAGCCCGCTCCGATCCTGTTCGAACAGCAAGTCCGGCGCTGAGGTGACGCGTGAATAGTGGAGTCGGGGTGCTGGCGCGCGACTTTCGTGTCCGCGTGCTCAACCTGAGTGAATCAGGCTGCCTGATCGAGAGCCCGCGGCGGATCGAGGTGGGACTCGTCGGCCGGCTGTGGCTGCAATTCGATTCCGAGCAATACGACGACGACGTTCATGTCGTGCGTTGCGAGGCGGTCGAGGGCGCCGTGACGGGGTATCACGTGGGGCTTCGTTTCGTGTGGCGCCCGCGCTATGTCGGTTCCATTCGTCACGCCGTGGCGAATCGCCTGACGTCACAGATTACGGGAGCCAGGGCGCGTGTGATGTAGTGCGCTCGACGTCGCCGTCGACGGTAATCCTGCCTGTCCTGCCTGAAAACAATCCCTTCAGTACAACTCGTTTGCCGCGGATGCCGGGGTACAGACGCGTCGCTGACGCATCCGCCGCCATCGACGCGGCCCGATGTCAGACCGCGTTGATAACCGTCAGCACGCAGCGACGGTGTCGGGACTCTCGTTGTTCGTCTTTGCGCTGGACGAGTGGGCGCCACCAGGAAGGAGGGGCGCTGACGGCTCCCAGAACTCGATGACGCGCTCCAGAATCTCGTCGAGGTGCACGGTTGGTCTGTATCCGATCAGGCGCTGGATCTTGCCGATATCCGGGACGCGG